>JBEIJP010000101.1:0-8113 GCA_040380245.1 Acidobacteriota bacterium
CTGGAAGAAGGACGGGAAGAAATTGGAGCTGGTCTCGGCGCGCACGACGACCACCGAGAACGGGGAGCGCACCTTGACGGCTCGCGACCGGTGGGAGATCGAGAAAGACGGGAGTCTCGTTGTCCGCCGCAACCTGGAGACCCCCCTCGGGTACCAGGAAGCCAAGCTCTATTTTCAAAAAGAAGAGCCGAGCGCTCCGCGGCCGTAGAATCCGCACGGGTCACGGCCTTGCCCTCTTGACAAGGCGCGCGTCGGAAAATATGATGCGTCTTCCTCTGTGGCGGGTATAGCTCAGTTGGTTAGAGCGCCAGATTGTGGCTCTGGAGGTCGTGGGTTCGAGACCCACTACCCGCCCTTCATCTTACCTGGATCGCATCTCATTCTCCGGCCAGTCGCGGGCCTCATCTTTGGGGGCCTTGCTCTCTTCACCTCTCTCAACCGGTTCTGAGCCCTGCACGGATCGCCAGGGCAACGTAAGAAGGGCACCCAGCGCATGCAACAGGAACGGAAAGGCCGGTCTTCTCCCTCCGGGGCCTGGCGGGAAGCTGGCCACTTGGTCCGGGCGCACCAGGGGCGTCTCGCGATCGGCGGCTTGTTGATGCTGATCAACCGGGGGACCGGACTGGTGCTGCCAGCCTCCTCAAAGTTCCTGATCGACGAGGTGGTGGGGAAGCAGCGGAGCGACCTGCTCCTCCCGATCGCGCTCATGGCCGGCGCGGCGACCCTGGTCCAGGCCGTAACCTCGTTCACCCTCTCCCAGGTTCTGGGCGTTGCCGCCCAACGCGCGATCACCGAGATGCGCAAGCGCGTTCAAGCGCACATCGAGCGGTTGCCCATCCGCTATTTCGACTCGACCCAAACTGGAAAATTGATCAGTCGGATCATGAACGACGCCGAAGGGATCCGTAACCTGGTCGGCACGGGGCTGGTCCAGCTGACCGGGAGCCTGCTGACGGCGATCCTCGCGCTGGGCATCCTCTTCTACCTCAACTGGAAGTTGACGTCCGTCACGCTGCTGGTGCTCCTGACCTTCGGTGGGGTGCTGGGAGTCGCCTTCCAGCGGTTGCGCCCGATCTTTCGCGAGCGGGGAGAGATCCAGAGCGAGATCACCGGGCGGCTCGGAGAGTCGCTCGGGGGGATTCGGATCGTCAAAGCCTACACCGCGGAGAAGCGCGAGGAGCTGATCTTCGCCCGGGGCGCGCACAAACTCTTTCGAAACGTCCGCCGCTCGATGATTGGCGTCTCGGCTGTCACCGCCTTCTCCTCGGTGATCGTCGGAGCGATCGGGGTGGTCATGATCCTGGTGGGTGGGACATCCGTGCTCTCGGGAGAGATGACGCTCGGGGATCTCTTCATGTATATCTTTTTCACCGGATTGATGGCCCTCCCGGTGATCGAGATCGCCGCCATCGGAACCCAGATCACCGAAGCCTTTGCGGGACTCGACCGAATCCGGGAGATCCTCTCGATGCCGACCGAGGACGAAGAGGACGCGAAGCGCGAAGCGGCCGGCGCGATCCGCGGGGAGATCGTCTTTGAAGAGGTCCACTTCGCCTACACCACCGACCATCCTGTCCTGCGCGGGATCAGCCTGAAGGCGCCCGCCGGAACGACCACGGCGCTGGTCGGATCGAGTGGTTCGGGAAAGAGCACGCTGATCAGCCTGATCATGAATTTCAACCAGCCGCAGGAGGGAAGAATCCTGCTCGATGGGCGCGACCTGTCGACGATCCGGCTGCGCGATTACCGGTCAGCGCTCGGGGTGGTCCTGCAGGACAACTTCCTCTTCGATGGAACGGTGGCGGAGAACATCAGTTTCTCGCGCCCACAATCGACGCGGGAAGAGGTCGAACAGGCGGCGCGGCTGGCCTATTGCGAGGAGTTCATTCTCGGGTTCGAGAAGGGGTATGAGACGGTCGTCGGTGAGCGGGGTGTCAAACTCTCCGGCGGACAACGGCAGCGCATCGCCATCGCGAGGGCCCTGCTGGCCGATCCGCGCATCCTGATCCTGGACGAGGCGACCTCCAGTCTCGACAGTGAGAGTGAAGCCAAGATCCAGCAGGGGCTGCGCACGCTGCGGACGGGTCGGACGACCTTCGTCATCGCCCACCGCCTCTCAACGATTCGGAGCGCGGATCAGATCCTGGTTCTGGAGGAAGGGCAGATCGTTGAACGGGGGACCCATGCGGAGTTGATGGCGCTCGGTGGGCGCTATCGGGAACTGCACGATCGGCAATCCCATTTCGAAGAGGACCAGTTTATCAATCCCGGGGAAGATTTCACGCCCGAATTGCCAACCGTCGCCCCCCCTTCACGCGGAGGAGCCCGGGGCGGAGGCATCGGCGGCTTGTAACGACAACACAGCAACCCTTCCACGCTGCGCAAGGAGGTCTTGATGGCCGAACAACAGACGTATGCCAATCACGTTCGCTACCACGCTCCATTTCACTACTTCCTCTCACCGTTGATGCTGCTGCTCCTGATCTGGTCGATCGCCCAGGTAGTGCGCCATCCTGGCTGGGAGTCGGCGATGGGGCTGATCCTGACGCTGGTGTTGGTGGTGACGACGTTTCTGACCAGGGTCTATGCGATGAAGGTGCAGGACCGGGTCATCCGACTGGAGGAGCATCTCCGGTACGCGCGTGTCCTGCCGGCGGAGACTGCCCGGCAAGCGACGGAGAAGATCCCGCTGCGCTTCGTCATCGCCCTGCGCTTCGCGCCCGATGAAGAGTTGGCCGGACTGGTCGCCGGGGTACTCGACGGCTCCCTGGCGCAGCCAGCCGAGGTCAAGAAGGCGATTCAGACGTGGCGTGGCGACTACTGCCGGGTGTAATGAATGCTCAAAGATAGACGGCTTCTTCCGATCTTCATTGTCGTCTTTGTCGACCTGCTGGGGTTCAGCATCATCCTGCCGCTGCTCCCCTACTATGCGCGCAACTACGCGGCGACCCCACAGACGATCGGCCTGCTGATCGCGACCTACTCGATCTGCCAGTTTCTGGCCTCGCCGATCCTCGGAGACCTGAGTGACCGCTATGGTCGACGACCGGTGCTGCTCTACAGCCAGCTGGGGTCGCTGCTCGGGTTCCTCCTCATGGCGGTGGCGATCCACCTGCCGAACCCGCTGGCCTG
Organism: Acidobacteriota bacterium; assembly: GCA_040380245.1. Classification (GTDB taxonomy): domain Bacteria; phylum Acidobacteriota; class Blastocatellia; order RBC074; family RBC074; genus CAIOZW01. Next base: position 3,133 of record JBEIJP010000101.1, read on the forward strand.
GCTCTTTCTGGCGCGGATCATCGATGGGCTCTCCGGAGGGAACCTGACGGTCGCACAGGCCTATATCAGCGATATTACCCGGCCGGAAGAGCGCGCGCGGAATTTTGGATTGATCATCGGGGTCTCCTTTGGCCTCGGCTTCCTGATTGGTCCCATGCTGGGCGGCTTCTTATCGAGATTTGGATACGATATCCCCGCCTATGCCGCGGCCTTCTTCTCCCTGGCGAGCATCATCGCGACAATCCGACTGTTGCCCGAATCGCACCTGGAACGCGAACCCGTGGGCGCCCCGCAGCGTTTTCTGCGCAACTACACGCGCGCCTTCGACTATTTCGCCGTGCCAGGTCTGGGAAGGCTGCTCGGGATCTTCTTCTTCATGTCCCTGCCCTTCGCGCTCTACGTGACCATGTACTCCCTCTTCACCGACCTGCGGCTGGGCTTGACAGCGGAGCAGGCCGGATACTTCCTGAGCTTCGCTGGGTTCATGGGGGTTGTCTGGCAGGGGGTGGTGGTCGGGCCCCTGGTGCGCCGTATCGGAGATGTACGGGCCATGGTGGTCGGGCTCTCCTTCAGCGCGCTGGGGCTCTTTACATTGGCGCTGGTCGATGTCTGGTGGAAGCTGTTGATTGTCGCGGTGCTCTTCTCCTTTGGCCACGGCGTCTCTCGCCCCTCACTGACGAGTGTCATCACGATGACGGCCCCGGCACAGCGTCGTGGAGGGGTGCTTGGAGCCACCACCTCGATCGAGAGCTTCACCCGAATTCTCGCCCCCCTGATGGGTGGCTGGATCATGGCCTGGCAACCCACCTGGCTGGGCTGGATCGGGGGAGGGCTCTTCAGCGTCGCGGTCCTCATCGGACTCTCGGTAGCGAAGCAGTTGCAGACCGCAGCATCCGCGGATTGAATCGTCGAAGAGAGTCGCAGCTCCCCCCCGGATCAACGCCGGGAGGAAGTACGAGAAATCGGATGTAATCTGCCTGATCCGCGGAACCTTCCTGTCCTCTGAGAAAAGGAGTCGAACAATCATGAAGAGAGCGATTGGACAGTTGTCGATCTTCCTGTCGGTGATCCTATGGGTGGAACTCTCGTCACCGGGTGCGGTACAGCCCGGCTCCGCAGAGATCGTTCGGGATACATACGGGGTTCCCCACATCTTCGCGTCGACGCTCGAGGACGCCGCCTTCGCGATTGGGTACGCCCAGGCGGAGGACCGGCTCGAAGAGTTGCTGCGCAACTACCGCAAGGCGGAAGGAACCATGTCGGAAGCCTTCGGAGCGGAGTGGTACCGGCATGACTATCGCCAACGGCTGTGGCGACACGCCGAAGTCTCCCGGGAGCGCTACGACACGATCAGCCCGACGATGCGCCGCGCCATCGAGGCCTACCAGGAGGGGGATCAAGCGCTACATGAAGGAGCATCCCGCCAAGGTGCCGGCGTGGGCGCCGGAGCTCCACCCGGCGCAGGTGATCTCGCTCGGCCGCTACATCATCTGGGGCTGGCCGGAAGGGGAGGCCGGTGCGGACCTCCGACGAGCGGGGATCACCCCTGATCCAGTCCAGTACCGCGGCTCGAACCAGATGCTGCTCGGCTCTTCCAGGTCAGCCCTCAAGGCGCCTATCGCGGTGATCGATCCCCACCTCGGCTGGTATGGGGAGTTCCGTTTCTACGAGGTCCGCATCTATGCCGGCTCGTTCAAGGTCTCGGGCGTCAGCATCCTGGGAATTCCCTTCCCTTCGCTCGGGCACAGCCAGTGGGCGTCGGTGGCGATGACCACCGGTGGCCCGGACACCTCGGATGTCTTCGAAGAAGAGATCCATCCGGACAACCCTCGCCTCTACCGCTTCGAGGGAGAATGGCGCGAGATGCAGGTCCGCGAGACCACCATTCAGGTCAAAAAAGGCGATCAGGTCGTCCCCTCGAAGGTCGGGATCGAATCGACGCATCACGGCCCGATCGTCGCACGGCAAGGCAAGAAGGCCTATACCATGGCCATTCCATACCGCGACGAGGTCGGGCTGAGTGATCAGGTCTACCGGATGTTCACCGCGCGCAATCTGACCGAGATGAAGCAGGGCCTGGCCATGCTTCAATTGATGTCGCAGAACATCATGGTCGGGACCGTGCAGGGAGATATCTACTACCTCCGCAACGGGCGTGTCCCGATCCGGCCCAAAGGGTGTGACTCGACCAGGCCGCTGCCCGGAACGGGCGGGTGCGAATGGCAAGGAGTTCATCCCATCCAGGATTTGATCCAGGTGACCAACCCTCCGCAGGGCTACATGCAGAACAACAATGTCTCGCCCTTCGCCATGATGAAGGAGAGCCCGATGCGGGCAGAGCAGTATGCCGATCGGCCCTGGCTCTACAATGACGAGAATCGCCCCGCCCATCAACGTGGGGCGATGACCCTCGAACAGCTCCACGCCGCGCAGGGCGTCACAGTTGAACAGGCCATCGATCTGGCCTACAGCCCGGAGATCCACCAGGCGGCGCAGTGGCAGGCGCGTCTGCGCTCACTCAGCACGGCAGGCTCGGCGAGCAGCGCCAGCGGGAGCGCGGGGAGTGGGCTCTCGGCCGCGGCCAATCAAGTCTACCGTCAAATCCTCGACTGGAACCGGCGCAGCGACGCGGATTCAGTTGGAGCCCTCTCCTTCTTCGCCTTCAAGGCCTCCCTGGAGACTCCCGACTTGCGCCGCGCCGTCGAAGTTCCCACTGAACTGACCGACGCGCAGATCTCGACGGCCCTCTCCGGCGCCGCGCAGTGGTTGACGGAGAATGTCGGGTCGATCGAGGCCCCGTATGGCCGCTATTTTCGGGTGGGGAGGGAAGGTGGAAAGACCTACCCTGTCGCTGGTGGGACCCTGCAAGAGTATGGAATGGCGACTCCCCGCGCCATCACGTTTGCCAAGCGGGGGAAGGAGATGGTTGGCCAGGGGGGACAGACCTCGACTCAAGTGGTCGTCCTGACCAAGGTCCCCCAGTCCTGGACCATCATCCCGCTGGGGATGAGCGACCATCGGGACTCCCCTCACTGGGACGATCAGGCGGAGAAGCTCTTCAGCCAAAGCCGGATGAAGTCGAGCTACTTTCTGCGGCGGGCCGAGCTGCTCAAGAACAGTACCCAACGAAAAAGGGTGACCCGCTGAGGAAATCCGGGGGAGGGGGTGGTCACTCGATCGTCAACTGGACCTGATTGGCGCGGATTCCGTCAACGGTCAAAGTGACATCGACCACCCCTCGACCTTGCAGTGATCGAGGAATACGGACGTTGCACTGATCGAGCCCCACATACCCACCGGACTCGCCCAGGTAGAGCACCTGAGCGGGAACCCCTCCAATCGTGACCACGACGTGGGACAGCGCGGAGCGAAAACGAAGTCCTGTCCCATAGAGCACGACGAAGAGATCCTCGCTCGGCAACCCGAGCGGGATGGGCCGTGGGAGAATTCCCCCGCCCGGGACCGCCCTCCACACCGACTCCTGAATCTGGGATCCATTGGCCTGCGTGCGAATCAGCGAGGCGACCGGCAGTCCTTGACCGGATCCATCCATCGTGAAGAGAGCTGGGGCGACTCGAACCACCTCCAGACGACTGACCGCCATCTCTCCCTCCCGGTTGGAGAGCGTCAATCTGGCAGGCCCTTCGATCGTCTCGACGGGCACCTGATAGTTGACCTGCTGGGGGGAGACGAAGAAGAGAGGGGCCGGTCGGTCGGTCCCGGTGACGTCCCGGATCACGGCGGTCGTTCCTCCCAGCGAGGTGGGGAGCGGCACCGAAGAGGCGGATTCGGTCGCCGGCGCGAGCCGGGTTCCGAAGGCGGCCACGATCGATCCCCGAGCCACCAACCCCACCGCGTAATTTCCCGCGTTGGTACTCGTCAATCCCAACTGAACGGTGAAGGAGAAGTTGGCCAGCCGAACGGAGCTGCGGGATAGAACGTGAACGACCTCGACCTGATAGGTCCCAGGATCGAGCTTGCCAAGAGGGACGGGCAGATCGTAGGGCGTCAAGACCTGGGCACAGAACTGTCCCAGGCTGGACGTTTCGACCCTGAGAAGCCGGTCGGTTCGCCGGAGAATTGGTTGACGTGGAACACAAGCATCGGACCAGGTCCCGGACAAGGTGAAGTTGATCGAATCGTGGGAAGTAGGAGAGGAGGGTTGTATCGTCACGACTGGCAGGTTCGAGAACGAGAGCCTCGCATCGCTCCAGAGAGCAGAGATTCCCCCTCCCGCAATGTCTGAGATCCTTCGAGCTACCGGGAGATCCCCCAGGGTGAGGAGCGTGGGCGCAGGGGGCACCGCACTTGGCTCGATCCGGAACGTCACCCGAAAGAGCCCGTGTGTGCCCGCCGGGAGCTTTTGCCCGGAAGGCAGACTCCACGTCAATCCGAGTTGCCCCTGAGCAGATCCAGACCAGTTGGTGAAGTAGGTCGGGTTCCCCGCGGCGCCGGCCTCTCCCCTCCCGGTTCCCAGCGCGACCGTGGGCCGATTGAGGACTGCCGGGTCGTACCGCAGACTGAAGGCGACCGCCTGCTCCCCGCCCGTTGTGACCAGTTCGATGCCGACAGTGACGGTCTGATCGACCACCACGGACGGGGGAACGATCCGTACCTCTCGGGCCGATTGTGGACCGGGCGAAGCAGCCAATCCAGACCCGCTCAAGTTCAGCAGAGCCAGCATCAGCAGACAGCCAGTTCTGGCAACCTTTATCCATCTTCCCTGACAATGCATGGCAGGACCTCCTCGTTCCGGTCTCGTCGGGCTAGCGACGCTGATACTGGGTTTCAATGGCGGTGATCTTCGCGACTCGGCGACCATGGCGAGCCTCCCCTTCAGGCGTCGAGAGCCAGGTGGTGACGATCTCCAGAATCTGCGACTCGGGAAGAAGTCGTGCTCCCAGGGTAAGCACGTTGGCATAGTTATGTTCCCGGCTGTTGCGCGCCGTCGCGACATCGTAGCACATCGCCGCCCGAACAC
>JBEIJP010000102.1:0-8097 GCA_040380245.1 Acidobacteriota bacterium
CCAATCGCCATGACGAAGGAGGCCCCGAGGTGCGAAATGGCCAGAAAGAGCGCGTCCTCATTGGCGGCCAGCGAGCTGCCAAGTCCGTGCGGTCCTTTGACGCCGCCGTACTCGCGGGTCATCGGTCGGTCCCACTGCGGCCTCCCCCGATGGTCAAAGGCGTAGAGGTCCCCCGTCTCGAAGAAGACGTAGACCCGCTTCCCGTCCACTACCGGCGTCGGAGCCGCCTGGCTGACCCGGAAATCGACTTTGACCTTCTCGGTCGTCGCGACAGACCGACGCCAGAGCTCCCGGCCGGAGCGGAGGTCATAGCAGAGCACGTAGCCCTGCTCCTTGTTCGGGCCGTCGATCGCGGTGACGAAGACCCGGTCCCGCCAGACCACTGGCGAGGACTGCCCATAGCCCGGAAGGCGAACATCCCAGGCGAGATTCTTCTTGTCCGACCATTCGACCGGCAGATTGGTCGCCCGACTGTGGCTGTCTCCGTGACCGCGAAAGCCCGGCCAGGTCTTGGTGGAGTCGCCCTCTTTTGGCAGCGGAAGAAAGAAGAGAAGAAACAGTAGCGTCAGGTTCATAAGCGTCCCACGGGAAAGAGTTTGGCCTTGCCGCTCACGGATGGAAGCGATATCGGCGGTGAAGGGAGATCGCCTTCACCGCCGACTCGTGATTGACCATCGATCAGAACGACAGTCGCAGCGCCAGCTGCATGGTGCGCTGCCCGTAGACGGACTGGGCCGCGCCAAAGGCGGGACTGGCGAGGCTGGTCGTGTAACTGAGGAAGTTGACGGTGTTGAAGAGGTTGAAGACCTCGCTGCGAACCTGCAGCCGGAGCCGCTCCGTCAAGCCGAAGTCCTTGTGGATCGCGAAGCTGACGTCGGCGTAGCCATCAGCCCGCTCGGTATTGCGTCCGAGCGTACCAATCGGGGTGACCGCGCTGAAGCTGCCGGTAAAACCCGGAATCAACTGCCCAACCGCCACTCCGGGAGCCAGCGACCACGCCCTGAAATCGGTTGGATTGCGGATCAGGGAGCCGGCGGGCAGGCTCGGGCGATTGACCGCGACTCCATCCGGCGTCGCCGTTCCGCTCTGGATCGTGAAGGGCAGTGACGAGCGCAGACTGACGATCGACGTCGTCTGCCACCCCCCCAGCAGATTGCGCAGCAGACTGTTTCCCAGGCGCTCGCCAAAGGGCAAGGCCCACATCAGCGCGGTGTTGAAGTTATGACGGATATCGAAATCCGATGGCGCGTAGTCGAGCCGCCGGTTGCGGTCACTGACGAAGTTCTGCGCATCGGTCGAGATGTCGTCCATGGCCTTCGACCAGGTGTAGGAGCTGCGAAGCATCAGTCCCCGGGCGAGACGTCCCGTCAACGCCAGCTGCAGACCGTGATAGTTCGAGGAGGCTCCCGTCTCGAGGAGCGTGATCACCGCGTTGCCATACTGCGACGCGAGCGGCCGTGGATTGGGCTGTCCGTTGACCGTCGCCGCCCACTGTGCGCCTCCATTGGGCAACCGCGTCAGCCCGAGATGGCGCGCCGTCGTCCCGACGTAGGAGCCGTTGAGCACCAGGTCGCTGCCGAAGAGACGGTAATCGAACGTCAGGTTGTACTGCTGCGAATAGGGCTGGACGATGTCCGGCGAGGTGATCGTCCGATTCGAACTTGGCGCCCCCGCTCCCCCGGTCAGATTCGTCAGGGAGGGGCGGAAATAGGTGAAGGTCTGCACGCGCGGCGGCGTGAAGCGCAGCTGCCCAATGTAGTTCATCGGCAACGGCGTGAAGAAGATCCCATAGCCGCCCCGAATCACCAGGTCGCTCTGCTTCCCGGGGGTCCAGGCAAAACCGAACCGGGGCGCGAAGTTGTTCCGGTCCGTCTGGTAACTGACCGCGACCCGATCGTACTGATCCGCCGGGCTCCCGTAGAGCTCATACCGCAGTCCGACATTGATCTGCAGGTTGGTTCGCACCCTCCAGTCGTCCTGCACGTAGAGGCCGAACTCCCTGGCCCGTAGATCAAGGCGCGGATCACCAAAAGCCCGCGTGTAGACCGCCGGCAACCCCCTCAGAAAATCGGCGCGGGAGGCGAAGACCATCACCCCATCGAAGTTGGTGTTGGCCGTCGTGTTGGCCTCGATAAATCGCATCACCCCGCCAAACTTGACGCCATGGGCTCCCAGACTCCACGACGTATCGTTGGATGCCTGGTAGTTGTTCATCCGCGTGTAGTCCCGGAAGAAACTGCCGATCCGCTCCGCCCCGGTCACCGTGATAAACCCAGCCAGGCCGTTGAGGTTCGGGTCTCCCAGTCGGGGAAAATCGGGAATCGCGTTGGAGAGGCGATTGGTGTAGTAGACACGAAGCTCATTGGTCACTCTCGGAGAGAGCGTCGAGTTCCAGGCCGCCGAGTAACTCCCATTGCCGGAGGAGAACCCGGCCCCCTGCGCAAAGAAGGGGAAAATCCCGACGGGCTGGGACGCGGTCTTCGTCACCCGGAAATTGACGAGATTGGCCTGGTTGACGAGATAGTCCAAACGGCCAAAATAGAAATGTCCTCCTTGACGCGCCCGTTGAACGGTCGGATCAAAGTTGGGCTGGGTGGGGCTGGTCGTCCGCAGATTGGGCAGCGGATAATGTGCCAGCAGCGCCCGGACCCCCGGAACCGCGGTCGCCCGTTCCGCTTCCGTGAAGGTGAAGACGGAGTTGCGCAGGTTGACGGACCGGTCGCCCACTCCCTCTCCATTGAGATTGAAGAAGAGCCGATCCTTGATGATTGCCCCGTTGAGGACGACGCCGAAGTGGTTGCGCAGAAAGAGCCCCTTGCGATTGAAGATGGGATTGCGGGCGTCGAAGGCGGCGTTGCGGTGAAAATTGTAGAGCTTCCCGTGCCACGTATTGGCCCCCGGCTGGGTCACGAGGTTGATCGTTCCCCCGGCGGCCCGACCATACTCCGCCTTATAGTTGTTGGTCTGCACCTCGGTGGTCGAGAGCACCTCCTGGCTGACCGGCTGCTCGCTGAGACCGGTCCCGTTGACGATTCCGCCCAGCGGGTCATTGAAATCGGCGCCGTCGACCATGACATTGACCGTATTGACCGGCCGCAACCCATTGATCGAAAACGGCGCGTGCGCGGACCGCTGCGCGGAAGGCGTCACTCCGGGCAGAAGATAGACCTGCGTTCGGTAGTTTCGCCCCTGCCCGCCGGCCACCATTGGCAGATCGGTGTTCTCGTTTTCGCTGAACGTCCCTCCCCGGCTGGCGTTGGTGCGCGCGCGCGAGATCTCGTCGAGGTTGGCCGTCACGACGACCGACTCGGTCACACCGGCGGCCTGCAGCGTGATCGTCAGGAAGGAGCTCTCCCCGGCGAGCAGCCGCAGCGGCGTCTCGGGTTTGTAGGCGGTAAACCCTGTCTGGCTGACTTCAATCTGATAACTTCCCGGCGGCAGTCCGGTAACGCGAAACTGCCCATTCCCGTCGGCCTGACTCTCGCGGCGCCAGTCCCGCCGCGCATCCGTCAGCGTCACCGACGCGTTGGCAATCGGCTCGGCACGAATATCCTGGATCACCCCGGTCAGTGTTCCGGAGACATTCTGCGCCAGAACCGGAATGCTCATCGCCGCCCACGCCGCGATGGCCATCACCAAGCGAACTCTTCTCATCTGAAATCCCTCCCCCTGGATCCATCTCCGATCTCTTCGTTCCGGGCCCGGGATGGGCCATTGCCCCCCCGAACCCCGTGTTATGAAAAAGGGATAGGTATTCATCGAGGAGGAATCGTGCCACCTCTTTTCAATGGATGGTCGTGCTGGCCCGACGAATGGACTCTCTGGCAGGGCCGCTGGTCAGACAACCCGGCAGACCCAGACCCGTCCAACGGGCCCAACGAACGGTCTCGCGGCCCGTGCCGCCGCCCCGCCAGTCCTGCCCCGTCGAGCCCACCCCGTCCACCAAACCAGGCAGAGGGCCAAACCAGGCAGAGGGCCAAACCAGCCAGAGGGCTATTCCGACAGCTGATCGCCCAATCCGGACTACTCGTGCGATTGTGCTCGCCATCGGTCCTCGACTAGCGGATGATGCAACCTTTCTTTTTCCGCCTTTCTGTCCCCCTCTGACGGGTTAACACGGACAAGACCGTCCGGCGGGGAGGCAGCGGGATGGACGGGACTGTCACCAGGAAACGGGCCAGTAAACCAGCCAATAGGAACGCTTATGATTCGACTGATTGCTCGCAAGGAATTTACCGAGATGCTGCGCGACAAGCGCTTTCACTGGGCGGCCGGGATCGTCCTGCTCCTGCTCCTCGTCGCGTTGTTGACTGGAGGTCGGCACTACCGGGACGTCAAGCGGCAGCATGATCTGGCCCAGGCGGAGACGCGCGAACAGTGGCTCCGTCAACCTGCCAAGAATCCCCACTCCGCGGCCCACTATGGAGTCTACGCCTTCAAGCCCAAGATGTTGCCGGCGATGCTCGACCGGGGGGTCGACCCCTATGTCGGCCAGTCTGTCTGGCTGGAAGCCCACAAGCAGAACGAATTCAAACATCGCCCGGCACAGGACCTGACCGCCGTGCAACGGTTCGGGGAGCTGACCGCCGCGACCGTCCTCCAGCTGCTGATCCCCCTGCTGATCATCCTCCTCTCCTTCTCCGCCTTTGTCGGAGAGCGGGAGCAGGGCACCTGGCGGCAGCTGCTGAGCGTCGGCGTCTCGCGGACCGACCTGGTGCTCGGCAAGGCCCTCGGCATCACCGGAGCCCTCGGGGTGCTCCTCGTGCCGGCGACGATGATTGGAGTGGCGGCTCTCGCCCTGACCGCGGAGCAGAGTCTTCTCCTGAGCAGCGCGCCGCGGCTGATCGGGATGCTGCTCAGCTACCTTGCCTATTTCGGCGTCTTTATCGGCATCTCGCTGGCGGTCTCGGCGAAGGCGAAGACGTCATCGATGTCGCTGGTCATCCTGCTCGCCTTTTGGATCCTCAATGGGTTGATCGCGCCGCGGGCGGTCGCCGATCTTGCCCGTCAGGTCTACCCCACCCCCTCAGCGTTCGACTTTCAGCAGACCATCGATCGCGCCATGCGCAGCGGTCCGGACGGCCACCAGACCACCGACCAGCGGGCTGCCGCACTCAAAGCCCGGGTTCTCAAGCAGTATGGCGTGGAGACGGTCGAGGCCCTGCCGATCAACTTCGCCGGGCTCTCCCTCCAGGAGAGTGAAGAACACGGCAATGTCGTCTTCGACCAGCACTACGGTGCGCTCTGGCGACGCTTCGAGTCGCAGAACCGGATCAAACAGCTGGCGGCCGTCGTCGCGCCGATGCTGGCGATCCAGTCCCTCTCGATGGGATTGGCCGGCACAGACTTTGCCCACCATCGAGACTTCGCCTCCGCCGCCGAGCAGTACCGACGACAGCTCGTCAGGAAGATGAACGACCACCTGACCTACGAGGCCGTCAAGAAGGACTTCAGCTATCTCGCTCCCCCTGAACTCTGGCAGACCGTCGAGGAGTTCGAGTACACCGCTCCCCCGACGTCCTGGATTCTCCGGCAGCAGGCCCTGAGTCTTGCCCTGCTCCTGCTCTGGGGCGTCTCCTCGCTCGCCGCCGCAATCTGGATTGCCCGGCGCTCCCTCCACGAAGGTTGATGAGTGGTACGATGAAGACACTTGGAATCATTCTCCAGCACGAATGGCGGACGCTCCTGGCGGACCGTACCCTTTGGATCATCACCCCGTTGTTTGCCCTGCTGATCGGGTATGGAATCTACAACGGCTCGACCTGGGTCCACTTTCAGCAGACCACCCTTGAGGCGGCGCGCGCCGAAGAGCAGACCCGCTTCCGCCGTGCACAGGAAGAGATTGCGGCGATCGAGCGGGGCGGAAAGGCCGGCTCCGCCTTCACCAACCCACGCCTCCCCGCGGTTGCCGCGGGACGTTCCGGGACCCGGTACGCCCTGCTGCCACCCGGTCCCCTCGCCTCCCTCAGCGTGGGACAGAGCGACCTCTACCCCTACTACTTCAAGGTCTCCTCCCAGAGCAAGCAGACCTTCACCAACAATGACGAGGTCGAGAACCCCACCAACCTCCTCGCCGGCCGTTTCGATCTGGCCTTCGTCATCCTCTATCTCTACCCCCTGCTGATCCTCGCGCTCAGCTACAACCTCCTCTCGGCGGAACGGGAGCAGGGGACGCTGCAGATGATCCTGTCGCAGCCGGTCAGCCTGCGCCTGTTCGTCCTCGGCAAGATCGGCCTGCGTGCCCTCGTCGTTCTCTTCCTGACCCTCGGATTCTCGATCGCGGGTTTTCTCCTCGGAGAGGTAGCGCTACAGGCCGATGGGGCCTGGATCCGCATGCTCTTGTGGATGGGAATTGTCGGTGGGTACGGGGCCTTCTGGTTCGCGCTGGCCATCGTTGTCAACGGCATTGGTCGCTCCTCGGCGACCAATGCCATGGCCCTCGCGGGGCTCTGGCTCCTCTTTGTCCTGCTGATCCCTTCGATCCTCAGCGTCGGCGCCTCCTCCCTCTACCCCGTGCCTTCCCGGGTCGAGATGGTGCAGGCGACTCGCCGCGCGACGGCGGAGGCGACGGCCAGGGCGAGCCAGCTGCTCTCCAGGTATCTCGAAGATCATCCCGAACTGACGGCTGGCAGCCAGGTGGACCCCAACGACTTCGCCATCCGTACCCTGGCCATCCAGGACGAGACTGAACGGCTGGTCCAACCGGTCCTCGACCACTTCGATCAACAGACACTCGGTCAGCAGGCGCTCGTCGACCGCTTCCGCTTCCTCTCCCCCGCGATCGTCACGCAGGCGGCCCTCAATGAGGTGGCTGGCACCAGCCTCTCCCGCTACCGCCATTTCCTGGCACTGGTCGACCGGTTTCACCAGGAATGGCGAGCCTTTTTCACACCGCTCGTCGTCCAGCGCGTACCGCTCCAGGCCAGCGATTACAGCCGCTTCCCCGCCTTTCAATTCCAGGAAGAGCCGATCGACTCGATCATTCGGCGGGTCGGGACAGGGATCCTCGGGATCCTCCTGCCGACACTCCTCGTCGGTTGGTACGGATTTCGCACCCTCCGACGCTACTCGCTCGCCGGTTGACGAAGGCTCCCCCCAAAAGCGAGAGGGGGCCGAAGCCCCCTCTCCAATCTCTCTCCAGACGATCTCTCCCTGACGCAGGATCCTAGGCCAGATACTCTGGATAAGAATACTCGATCACTTCGCCAGGCCTCGCCGGTCCGGTCAAGGTCAGAAGCGCGTCCCGCAAGACTCTCTTCTGCAGGTCGCGCATCCCCGGCCGCCCCAGCGAATTCCCAATCTGGAAATCTTTCGGGTAGATCGCTCTCGGAGGCCGCATCTGCGCCGAGACCTCCGGACTGACCGTGATCAACACCGTGGGAATCCCCCGCATCTCGATCTCTCGCTGCACCGCGACGACCGTCCGGTGACAAACGTTCGGTCAGCCTCCCGTCAGAACGACCACATCCGCCTTGGCCTTCTTGTCGACATACTCCGCGATCGCCGGGGCCGTCTGCTCGTACATCTGCTTGAGCTGCATGGAATATCCCATATACCCCACGTGCTCACGAGCAACCTGCCCAATCAAGCCCTCTTCGGCCAGCTCCCGCAGGATCTCCAGCGGAAAGACTACGTTGAGGTCGGCGTCGGCGTCGCGATGATCGTAATGGTGATGGGTCACCATCAAGTCCGCCAGCGCCGCGTCTCCCCCAATCGCTCGAAAGGTCAGGTCCCCCAACTCGTCGGCGATGTTGAATGGCTCCTGGTCCCGCCGATGCACCCCTGCTGCCGTCACCAGGGAGACCGAACACTTCGCCAGATCCCGGTCAAGCGGCGTAAATGGCACACATTTTCTGGAAAGCATAATAGGAAAATAGGAAAATAGGAAAATAGGACGGATAGGACCTATAGGACGGATAGGACGGATAGGACGGATAGGACGAATAGGACAGATAGGGAACGTAAATCGTATTGAATTACCTTGGCCCCATTGGTCTTACCGGACTTATAGGACCTATTTGTCCTATAGGACCTATTTGTCCTATAGGTCCTATTTGTCCTATAGGTCCTATAGGTCCTATTCGTCCTATTCCGTCC
>JBEIJP010000103.1:0-8045 GCA_040380245.1 Acidobacteriota bacterium
ATAGGTCTCGTGCCCTTTGCCGGCGATCAGCACCACATCGCCTGGACGGGCCTCGGCGATGGCCGAAAAGATGGCTTCGCGCCGATCGATGATCAGGCGATACTCGGTTCCGACCCGATCCAGGCCAACCCGAACATCGTTGAGAATTCGCAGCGGGTCCTCCGAGCGTGGGTTGTCAGAGGTCACCAGGACCAGATCGCTCCAGCGGGCCGCTTCCTCTCCCATAAGAGGGCGCTTGGTCCGATCGCGGTCCCCGCCACACCCAAAGACGGTGAGGACACGCCCAACCGCGCCGCGAGTTCCCTCTTCTTCACCGGCGCGGGCGGTACGAATCGTTTGAAGCACCCGCGCCAGCGCGTCCGGAGTATGCGCGTAATCGACAATCACGGTCACTTCATCCGCCGGAGTCGAGACGCGCTCAAACCGCCCATCGATCCCGCGGCAGGAACGGATCCCGGCAGCGATCTCGGCGGGAGAAATCTCGAGGGCGAGCGAGATCGCAATGGCGCAAAGGAGGTTGCTGGCGTGCGGACGGCCGACAAGGGGAGAGTCGACGACCACTTCCCCAACCGGGGTCTCCGCCACAAACTGCAGACCGTTGAGCCCGGGTGCGGCCGGCAGCGCGGCCCGAACTGTCGCCACCGGCGTGGGCCCACCCCGCTCTCCTGCCGCGCTTATCTCGCCGTGAGGGATGATCCCGAAGGACGAGCAGCGGGTCCCCTCTGACTCAAGGCGCGAGAGCAACCGGCGACCGTAGGGATCGTCGAGGTTGACGACAACGTGGCCTGGGCGCACCCCGATCCGACCGTCGAAGAGGCGGCACTTGGCATCGAAGTACTCTTCCATCGTCCCGTGGAAATCGAGGTGGTCCTGGGTCAGGTTGGTGAAGGCCGCGACCTGGAAGTGGAGATCATCGGCCCGATGCAGTGCCAGGGCGATCGACGAAACCTCCATGACCGCGTGGGTGACGCCGAACTCGACCGCTCGACGAAGAAAGTCGGCGATCTCCGGAGCCTCTGGGGTCGTGAATGGCGCCGCTTCGGCCTGACCGGCGATTTGATATCCAATCGTTCCCATAACGGCAGTCCGCTTCCCGGCGGCGGCAAAAATGGAGGCGACGAGGTGGGCCGTGGTCGTCTTCCCGTTGGTTCCCGTCACTCCCACCAACGACAGACGGGTCGACGGGGCACCATGCACGATCGCGGCGATCCGAGCCAGAGCCTGCCGCGCGTCGCTCACCCGCAACCAGAGACCGGTGTACCCGGTCGCGGGGGCCTCCTCCGAGACGATGGCGAGGGCGCCGCGCTGCACCGCCTCGCCGATGAAACGGTGGCCATCGACGGTGGCCCCGCGAATCGCCACAAAGAGTCCTCCGGGTAGAACCCGACGTGAGTCGTGCGTCACGATATCCTGGACCGCCGCGAGCTGGTGACCAGCACTCGCCTCCCAGGGGCCCGTTGCCACGGCGCCAAGTTGTCGGACGATCTCGGCGAGTTGCGTCATCGTTCTTCCCTCACATCTGAACCGATCTCAGACCGGCTGCCACCCCGAGCTACTCAAAGGTGATCTGACAGAGATCTCCCGGCCGAACTGGAGTGCCGGGCAGTGGGGTCTGGCTGACCGCCCGAGCCCCCTGCCCTCGCATTCTGACCTCCAGGTGAAGATTGAGGCACGCCTCAGTGGCGGCGCGCATTCCTGACCCACGCAGATCGGGCATGGGCTGCACCGGCCCGCGAGGCCCCCCCGCGCGGGGGCGCGTGCTGCCGGGGAGTCCACGGCCCGTGTCTGCCGTCAACTTATGATTGTTCTTATTATCCTTACTCTCCTGGACTGGCTGGTTCTGGCCCGGCGGGCTCAGTCGAGAGCCTCCGCCGTACGCCCGCCTCGACTCGCTGACGGAGGGTAGAGGCGGGGCGGCAACCGACCGTTCCTCGCTCCGTGGACGGGGATCACTCGCCAGAAGCGAGCTACGTGAATGGGCGATCGGTGGGAGCGCACTGGTCTGGGAGGGCTGGTCTTCCCCCTCCGTGACCGGCCTCGTCGACGGTCGTGTCGGCCCAAGACGCGCCAGTCTGTCGATCACGTCCCGGTAGCGCGGGTCGTCGGGCTGGACTTCATGATCTCCCAGGGCCACCTCGGCCAACTGCGCGAAGAGGGGGGCAGCCACCACTCCGCCATAATAAGCCCCGGCGGACGGCTCATCGATCATCACCACGATCGCGAAGCGGGGTTTGGTCGCCGGTACAAAGCCGAGAAAGGACGGCATGTAGAGGCCGGCTCTGTATCCCCCCTTCTCGCTCCACTTCTGGGGAGTGCCGGTCTTGCCGGCCACGGTAAAGGCATCAAACTGGATCGCCTGGCGACCTGTCCCCTCGGTGATCACCCCTTCCATCAGGCGGGTCATCTGGGCGGCGGTCTCTGGCCGCAGAATCTGTCGCTCGATACGCTCGGGGCGATAGAGCGTCTCTCTCTCGTCGAAGGACGTCACCCGCTCCACGAGATGCGGTCGCACCCACCTTCCGCCATTGGCGATCACCGCCACCGCCGCGACCGCCTGCAGCGGCGTCACCGCGATCTCCTGCCCCATGGCGATCGAGCCAATCGAGTCTGGATTCCATCGGTCTGGCTGGCGAAGAATCCCGGCCGCCTCTCCCGGCAGGTCGATCTCCGTCCGTTTGCCAAACCCGAATTTTTCAATATAGGTATGGAAGGTCTCCCGACCCATTCGCTGGGCCAGCCGAATCGCGCCGACATTGGACGATTTGGCGAAAGCCTCCTCCATCGGCAGGAGGCCATAGGCGTGTGTATCGCGAATCACGCGACGCCCGATCGTCATCTGCCCATTGCCGCAATCGAGGCGATCGCCTCGACGGACAACCCCTTCCTCGAGGGCCGCGGCAAAGGTGATGATCTTGAAGATCGAGCCGGGCTCATACGGCGCCGAGATCGCTTGATTGACGTAGGCGGAAAGATCCTGGATCGAGCGATCCATCCTCCCCGGGTCAAAGGTGGGAGCATTCGCCAGAGCAAGAATGCGCCCCGTCCAGGGATCCATGATCACCACCGAGCCGCCCTTGGCCCGGTGCTGACGGACCGTCTGTTCGAGGAGCTGCTCCGTTTTGCGTTGGAGAGTGGCATCGATCGTCAGCCAGACCGTCGCGCCGCTGGTCGGGGGAAGATCGAAACGCTGGTAGGGTTTTCTGCCGGCATCCCGCAAGAGGGTCGCCTCCCCCTCTTTCCCTTCGAGGAATCCGTCGAACCGGCTTTCGATGCCCGCCACGCCCCTGATCCCTGGACCAGACGCCTGACGTGAGATGTTCGGCCCGGCAATCGCTCCGGGAACCGGCTTCTCCCTCCAGCCGACGTAGCCCAGAAGATGGGCCGCCAGCTGCTGGTTGGGGTAGGCTCGAACGACCTCCTCCTCAAAGACGATTCCAGTCAGTTTATGTTCTTTGACGATCAGTTGAAGTTGAGCCGCCTCTTCGGGGATGATCCGCCGACGCAGTGAAGTGACGATGTTACGCTCTTTCAGGATCGTCAACAACTCTGGTGAAGATTGACCGAGCAGCGGGGCGAGGCGCCAGGCGGCCTCGTGGTACTTCTCGGCCAGCGTCCGCTCGTCCTTCGGCTGCCTCGCCCGAAAGAGCCTGGGGTCGAAGCTGACCGAGGTCAGGACGTGGCTGGTGACGAGCGGCTCCCCTTTGCGATCAACGATCGATCCCCGCGGCGCTTTGAGACGAACCAGATTTTCGTGCAGATCCCGCGCCCGCACGCGGTACTTGTCGTGATCGACCCACTGCAGCCAGACAAGACGACCCAGGATGATCAGCATCCACGTCAGCAGCAGTCCACTGAGAAAGTAGAGGCGCTGTCGGGCGAGTGGAGTCGCCTCGGGATGCCTGGGGGGATGCCTGGGGGGATTTTTGGGGCGACGGTTCAGCATGTGAATTGGACTGGTTCCAGGTTACTGCTCGGCTGCCAGCGCCTCGATCCGGCGAGGTCTGGTCCGCAGGGCTGTTCGGGTCTGTACAACGGGATCGACGGCTGGTTCCCTGCTCCACTCCTGGCGAGGCAGGGCCTCGCTGTCATCGGGCGCGACGGGGCTGCTGGCGGGTCTTGAAGTGGCAGGCTTGATGACTTGCGGATTCCTCTCCCGCTGGCCCCCGGACTCCCTCGAGGCGGAGACTGACCGGACAGCCGGTGCGGCGGCGGATCGGGCTGTCCGCTGAAGCGTCGGCTGCGCCAGTCCGATCCCCCGTGGGAGCGCCAGCACCTTCCGTTGGACCTCGTCGATCGCCTGGTGTTGTCGAAACTCTTCGACCCGCTGCCATTTGGCCAGGTCGTAAAACTCCGCCTTGAATTTGGCATCCTCCCGGCCCAATCGACGAACCTCTTTCTGCGATTGCAGAGCGAACAGGAATCCGCTGGCGATCACCGCTCCAGCCAGGATCACAGCCCCCAGCACCCGAGAGCCGTCCGGTCCCGCAGCGTGGCCCGACCTCCCCGATGGGGATACAGGGCGGCGAGACCTGGAGCCCTGCCGGTTGGCGCTGGCGCCCCTCTCGACCACCGGGCCATTGCGGATCTGCTTTCGATACGGGTGACCTTTGGGAATCCTCATCGATCTTCTCCTCAGCTGCTCAGATCCTCAGCTGCTCAGCTCTTCAGCCCCTCTTCAGCGGTCTGGCCGGCGCCTGGATCGCTGACGGCTTTCCGGGGCAGCGAGCGTGACACGCGTTCCCCTCTCGCCACTCCGCCGACACTGGAACTGTCGGTGAAAGCCGTCAGATTCAACTGTCAAATTCAAATGTCAGGGGAATGGCGGGAGGTCATCTGGGGGACTGGCCACCTGTCGCCCAATCTCCTCTGGCGCTTTTTCAACCCGAGCTCCGGCCCGGAGCCTGAGCGGCGTCCTGCCCATCGCTGTCCGGACCAGAAGGGAACATCGAAGGGAGTTTGCGGCACGCCCGCAAGCGCGCGCTCCTGGCGCGAGGGTTGAGAGCGATCTCCTCCGGGCGGGGGGAGAGCGCCTTGCGGGTCAGGAGTTCCACGCGACGAACAGCGCCGCACTGGCAGTTCGGCACGTGGGGAGGGCATTGGCATTGCCCTGCTTGAAAGCGAAGCGCCTGCTTGATCAACCGATCTTCCAACGAGTGAAAGGTGATCACCACCAGACGCCCGTCCGGGATCAACAGGTCGACCGCCTCCGCGACAAATCCGGCCAACCCTTCCAGCTCGTGATTGACGGCGATCCGTAACGCCTGGAACGTCCGCGTCGCCGGATGAATCCGCCAGTGGCCCTTCTGATGCACCGCCCGAATGACCAGGTCTGCGAGCTGAGCGGTGGTCCGAATCGGGGCCCGCGAACGCTGCTCGACGATGCGACGGGCAATCCGACGGGAGGCGGATTCCTCTCCATAACTCCAGATCAGTTCCGCCAGCTGTGGCTCACTCAACCGCGCGAGCAGGTCGGCCGCGGTCTCCCCCTGCGAGCGATCCATTCGCATATCGAGAAGGGTCTCGGGCGTCCCCTGCCCTTCCAGCCGCCCCTCGCCCTCCGCGAGGAGCGAAGACGTCTCGCCGTCTGAAGGGCCCGAAGGACGGACCGTCGCACCCTGCCGAAAGCTGAATCCCCGCTCGAACGTCTCCAGCTGGTACGAGGAGATTCCCAGGTCGACCAGGATCCCCGAGACCGACTCGACGCCCCGCTCCCGACAGATCGACGCCAGGTCGCGGTAGTCGGCGTGGAGGTACTCGACACGATCGCCAAACTTCGCCAATCGCTGCCTGGCGAGTGGGATCGATTCGGCGTCCCGGTCGAACCCGATCACCCGGCCAGTCGCCCCCGCCGCGTCGACCGCCTCGAGCCACCGCTCGGTATGGCCACCCATGCCCAAGGTTCCGTCGATGAGGATCCCTCCGCGCTCTGGCGCAAGGAGGGCGATCGCTTCCTCGACCATCACCGACCGATGGAGCACCCCTTCTGTCGGCATGATTCTCCTCCACGTCCACTCAGGGGCAAGCCAGAAGCCGGCTTACAGCCCGTACTCCCCCAGCAGGATGGCATCCGCCTCGGTGTAGGGGTTCCCTTCGAGATACTGGCGCTGGCGCTCGGCATTCCAGACTTCGAGGAAGTTCATCTTGCCAAGGATGATGACTTCGCCCTGCAGTTCCGCTTTCAATCGCAGTGGGGCCGGGATCAGCAATCGTCCCTGCGCGTCCGCCTCCTGCTCCGAGCCAAAATAGCTGGTCACATCGAGGAAGCGTTTCTTCGAGGGCAGTTCATTCGGGACCTTTTGAAGCTTGGCCTCGATCTCCTCCCAGACGACCATCGGATAGATCTGAGCGGCCCCGCCGGTCGTGCTGGTCACGTAGAAACGGTGACCCGGATAACGCTCCTCGATGACCCGCCGGAAAGACGAGGGGATCTTGAGGCGGCTCTTTTCGTCCATTCGCGTTGAGCTGCATCCTCGAAACATTCCCTGCTCTCCAACACATTCCCGGATCTTCCACCCAACGACCCAACCACGCCAGGACCCGAAGGGACATTCCCTTCCTCCCTTACCCCCCCTACCACCCCTTCCACCGCCTGGGCGACCCATCGCGCCGGATGCCGATCCGTGAGAGGTGTGCTCTCCCGTCACCCGTTGAGCGAGGGGCAAGGGATTCTCAAGCGGGCCTTCTTCCCTGTTGGCGCCTCCTCTCCCCCTGTCTCGGCGCTGTCAGTGCGGCGTCAGGGTGCTCAACCGACCGAGCTTTCCGTCGATTTAGTCCACTTTATTCCACTTTGGTCCACCACGTCGGCGATAATAGGCCCCGTCGACAGAGAGAGTCAAGAAGATTTCCCTGAGAAGATGGGGTTGGATGGGAAGTTTTAAAACTTTGTTTAAGGAGCCCTGAGGAAGCGTGGCGAAGAGGGAGGAGGATCGTTGTTTCTCAAAGGAGCGTGGTATAGTGACGGCTCTGATCAACAAAATGAGGGAGTGGGGAAGGATGGGGTCGCGGAGATGAGGGAAGTGATCACACTGACGGTCATTGGCGGGTTGGCGGCGGGCGGAAACCTGCTGGGTGGGCTGTTGATCGCGGCGCGAACGGGGCCACGGTACCGGTGGTTACGGCAGTTGACGGCAGTTGGTGCAGGTTTTCTGCTGGCGGCGGTGTTGCTGGAGGTCGTTCCAGAAGTAAGTCGGCAGTGGGGGGAATCGTTTGGTGTAGGGATGGCCTGGATGTTGGGAGGGTATCTGCTGCTGCAGTTGGCACAGCACACCATTGCCCCCCATTTCCACTTCGGCGAAGAGAGGCACCACCGGGAGACGCCCCAGGAGGGAATGGCGGGGCGGGCCTTGCTGGGGCTCTCGATCCACGCCTTCTTCGATGGAGTCGTCATGGCGGCGGGGCTGCTGACCAGCTATCGCCTGGGAATGGTCCTCTTTCTGGCCGTTTTTCTGCATAAGATCCCGGAAGGGTTCACGATCGCGTCGATCATGCTCTCGGCGGGGCGGGATCGGCGTGCGGCCTGGCGGGCGACGCTCCTGATTGCGATCGCGACCCTGGCGGGGATCCTGATGGTCGCGGTGACCCAGCCCGCAATCCGCTATGCCCTTCCCTTCTCCGCCGGGGTGACCCTCTATGTCGCCGCTTCGGATCTGATCCCGGAGGTCAACCACGCGCACGACCAGCCGGCTGGGGAGCGGGGAATCCCCGCGTCCGTCTATGTCTTTGGCGGTGTCGCCTTCTTTTACGGGACACACTGGCTGCTCTCGCTGGCGCTTGGGGAGTAGTGGTAAGAACTGGGTGTGGAGCCATTGCCACGGCGGAGATCGAGGAAGGAGGATCCGTGATGGAGCGTTTGACGGAAAAGAATGAAGGAGAGATCGCCCCCACGGAGGCAGAGCGCGAGCTCGAGGCACAGCGCCAGTGGGAGGCGGAGATCCTCGCTCCCACCCTGGAGCGGATGCCGGAGACGACGGGCCCCTTCACCACCATCTCGCTGCGACCGATCGAGCGGATCTACACGCCCGCCAACCTGCGCCAACGGGACGAAG
>JBEIJP010000104.1:0-7998 GCA_040380245.1 Acidobacteriota bacterium
CCGTCCTCCCGGCAGGCACCCGCACCATTCCGGAAGGCACGCTGCTGTTGCTCGAGATGGAGACGGCCCTCAGTTCCAAGGAATCGAGGCCGAGCGACCGATTTCGCGCTCGCGTCGCCGCGCCGGTCGTCGATGCCACGGGCGCCGTCCTGATTCCGGAGGCCGCCTACGTCGAGGGGCATGTCACCGGCGTCACCCCGGCCAAGTGGCGTCGGCGCTCGGGTCTCATCGCCATCCAGTTCGACGAACTCTTTATGCCCAGTGGGGATCCAGTCCCCATCCGGGGTTATCTGACCAGCGCCGACGTCGCCGATCGCAAGCGAATCGATGAAGAGGGGACCATTCGCGGAGGCCCTCCCCGCAAACGCGATATCGTCTTTGTGGGGGGAGGAGCCGGAGCGGGCGCGGCCATCGGCTGGGTCGCCGGCGGGGCCGTCACCGGCGGTATTATCGGCGCCGCGGCCGGACTGACCGCCACGCTGCTCCTCAAGGGAGAGGAGGCCGTTGTCCCCGAGGGGCAGCGGATCGGGCTGGGTTTGACCTCGCCCCTCGAAGTCGCTGCCTGGAACGACTTCGCCCAGACTCCGCCGCCTCCCGACCCTCCGCGGCCCAATAAAGCCGGCACGGAACCGCAAGCTCCGATCACCAGCGGATCGCTCAACCTGCATGAAGTTCGGGCCGAACGGACCACGGATGGCACGGTCCGCATCCTCGTCACCGCAGAGACCCCCAGCGGCGGCTGGCGCATCTTCACCAACCACCAGGTCACCCCCGAGGGGGTCGTCGAGGTCTACATTCGCGGAACCGAACCATCCAACGCGACCATTCAGCGGATCTCCTACCCGGCCGCTCCTCCGATCCTCGTGCCGGATCGGAACCAGCAGATCCGGCGTGTCACTGTCTTTGCGCGGAACACCACCCGCACCGTCGATCTCAACTCGTCCTGGACCGCCTCGCGACGTCCCGCCGAGCCGCCGCCCTCCCGTCCTCCCACCGAACGGCCACCCTCCCGTCCCGCCACGCCCGACCGATCAGCCCGTACCGCGACGGTCAGCGCTTCTCAGCTCCAACAGGATGTCGAGACGATCCGGAAGAATTTTGCCTCCTCGATCGGCCTCTGGATCGATGAGGATGGCCGGGAGGAGTCGATCTCCGGACGCCGCCCCTCCGGCGATGAGCGGAAGTTCCTCGACAGCCTCGGCTCGCTCGCCCTCTCCCTTCGCCAATACCACTTCGAGACCGGTTCCAGCTCTGCTCGCCGCACCGCCCTCCTCAAGGTCGAAGAGGACCAACGGACCGTCGAAGCGATCTGGAAGCGACTGGCGATGAGCAGCCAGGCCAATCAGCAGGTGCGTGAGATGCTGGCGCAACTGCGAACCCTTCTTCAAGAGGGCAGATCCTAGAGGGTAACGTCTATCCGGAGTGCGATCGCAACGGTGGGGCAGAAACAGCGGCTGCGGGAGAGGGGGTGGCGCGCCCGGCAGGGCTCGAACCTGCGACCTACGGCTTCGAAGGCCGGCGCTCTATCCAACTGAGCTACGGGCGCCCATCTTCACAAATCCAAAAAACAAATCCAAACAAATCCAAAAAACAAATTCACAAATCCACTGCGGCTCCAGGTCAATTCCACGGCGGTAGCGGATCCGAAACGGTCGTCCATCCGAAATCGATGGAGCCTCTCCGATTCCGTCCCCCCGCCCTGGGTGGAGCCACTGATGAACCGTTGAAGTTGTACCACACTTTGCCCCTCGCGAAAAGGCGGAGGAGTCGTTTGCAATGGTCTGGGCATGGGGCTACTCTTCTCCTCTTTCACCTCGGCCGAGAGCGGCGCGGCGGCCACCAAGAGAAACCTGGGGAAGACGATCCCGGGCTGGCGCAGCTCAGCGCGGCCTGATCAACGGGAGATTCGATGAAGAGAACAGGGATTGGCATAGTCGGTCTCGGAACAGTCGGCACCGGAGTGGTCCAGCTGCTCGCCCAGCTTCCTGCATTTTCGATCGAAGGGGTCGCGGTGCGCTCCCTTGATCGTCCACGGGAGGTCGAACTGCCGCGGGAGCTGTTGACCGACAACCCTTTCTCGTTACTGGAGAACCCGGCGGTCGAGGTGCTGGTCGAAGTCGCCGGCGGAACCGATCCGGCCTACCGCCTCGCCAAAGAGGCGCTGCTCTCGGGCCGGGACTTCGTCACGGCCAACAAGGAGCTGATCGCGCGCCACGGCGCGGAACTGCTGGCGATCGCCGCGGAGCGGGGCAGAACGGTCGCCTTTGAGGCGGCGGTTGGCGGAGGAATCCCCGTCATCTCAACGCTGCACTGGGGATTGCGGGCCAACCGGATCACACGGGTCGCGGGGATCGTCAATGGAACGACCAACTACATTCTGACGCGGATGGAGAAGGAGCGACTCTCCTTTGGCGAGGCGCTCGCGGCGGCCCAGGCGGCGGGCTTTGCCGAGGCCGATCCGAGCGCGGATGTCGAAGGGCGCGATGTCGTGTTCAAGATCTCGATCCTCGCGGCGTTGGCCTTCCAGGCGACGGTCGACGTCGAGGCGGTCTATCGCCAGGGAATCACCTCGATCTCCGATCTCGACATCGATCTGGCGAAAGAGTTCGGCTACCGGATCAAGATGATCGGGCTGGCGCAACCAGCTCTGGATGGGCGGCTCGACCTGCGGGTGCACCCAATGCTGATTCCGCTCGACCACCCCCTTGCCAGGATCGACGGAGTCAACAACGCCATCCTCCTCCGCGGGCATGCGGTCGGCGAGGTCATGCTGACCGGGCCGGGCGCCGGACGTCTGCCGACGGCGAGCGCCGTCGTCGGGGACCTCCTCAATCTCGCCGACTCGATCCAGGCGCCACCCGCCCCGAAGACTGGGCAGGCAATGGCGATCCTCCCCGTCGAGGAGACGCACAACGCCTACTACATCCGCGTGCAGACGCGCGATATCCCGGGCGTGATTGGCCATCTCGGATCCGCGTTCGGCGCCCACGGCGTCAGCCTCCACAGCGTCGCCCAACGGGGTGTGGCGAGCGATGGCCAGGCCACGATCATTCTGCTGACCCACCTGGTGCAGGAGGCGCCCGTCCTCGCGGCGCTCGCGGCGATCGAAGAGCAGCCGACCACCCTGGCGATCGGCGTGGTCCTGCGCGTCCTTGCGTAAGCGGGGCGCCGGCCTACCTCCGCCGCTCCGGCAGCGGCTTCGTCGGATCGGCGAGAGGCAGCCGCAGCAGAAATTCAGTGCCCTCTCCCAGGCGGCTGACGACATCGATCGATCCGCCATGGGCCTCGACGATCCATCGCACAATCGAGAGTCCCAATCCCGTTCCGGGAGCCGATCGGTCGCTCGTCATCGCCGAGCGGCGAAAAAATCGATCGAAGATGAACGGAAGATCTTCGGTTGGTATCCCCCGTCCGGTATCCCGTATCCGCAACAGTGCCTGGCCCGACTCTTCGGTGAGGGAGAGGGCAATCTCGCCGCCCTCGCTGGTAAACTTGACGGCGTTGTCGATCAGGTTGATCAGCATCTGGCGCAACCGATTGGGGTCGGCGGGCAGCACCAGATCGTGCGGCGCGTCCGAAGTCCACGTCAGTGTCTGGCGCCGCTGCGCGGCCAGGGGTTGGAGATACTCGACCACCTCCCGACCGAGCGTCGAGAAGTTGACCGCCTGGCACTCCAACTCGACGCGTCCGACATCGGCGCGTGTCAGCAGCAGCAGGTCTTCGACCAGTCGAGAGAGACGAACCGTCTCCTCCAGGGTCGAGGTCAGTACCGCCTGATATTCGGGAATCGTCCGCTCGCGACGCAGGGCGATCTCCAGGTCCGCCCGGATGACCGACAACGGCGTGCGCAACTCGTGCGAGGCATCGGCGGAGAACTGTCGTTGGCGCTCGAAGGCTGCCTGCAGCCGGGCGATCATCTGGTTGATCGTCACGGCCAGACGACCAATCTCATCCTGATGCGGGGGGACGGGGACACGCTCCGACAGGTCTCCCCCGCCGACGCGGTCGGCGATGCGCGTCATACGATCGACTGGACGCAAGGCCTGGCGCGCCAGAATCAACCCCCCAAAACTGCCCATCAGAAGAACCAGGGGAATGGCCAGCCCCAGCCCCACCAGCAGCCGTTGGCGGGCCTGCTCCAGCGCGACGAGTGACTGCCCCAGGCGAATGAAGTAGGTGCCCGGCTCTCCTTCCGGATCAGGGACGCGTCGGGTCGCCACCCGCAAGGGCTCCCCTTTCTCCGTCCGCAAGGTCGAGAACCGGGTCTCCCCGAGCGGACTGGCGAGCAGTTCTCCCGGGTCCGGGATCAATTGGTCCCCGGTGAGGACCATCACCTCGTCGACGATGCGCCCCTGCTCATCGAGAATCTGCGTCACCTGTGGACTCAGCTGGAGCAGCAGATCGGTCATCTCTCCGTCGACCGCCACCTCCCCCCCGGCCGCAAAAGCGACCCGCCGCTCGATCTGCTCGATCTGCGCGGCAAGCGAGGAGTCGATCGTCGTCATCAAGGTCCGGGAGAGATAGGCATAGAGCACGACCCCGAACCCCACCAGGACCAGGCTGAGGATGGCCAGGTAGTAGAAGGTCAGCTTGAAGCGCAGCGAGGCCAGGACGGAGCGATCCATAGGCGGCTCTCCGACGGGTCAGGAAAGTGGCTCCCGCGAGAGGATCCGCGAGGGCCGATCAGGCGTCTGCAGAATGTACCCGATGCTGCGGACCGTTCGAATCATGCGAGGTTCGAAGTTCCGATCGATCTTGTTTCGCAGGTAGTTGATGTAGACATCGATGATGTTGGTCAGGTTGTCGAAGGTTCCGTGCCAGACCTGCTCCGTCAACATCCGCCGCGAGAGGGGCTGGTCGGGATGCTCCATCAGATATTTGAGCAACTCGAACTCTTTCCCCGTCAATTGAAACTCCACTCCCGCGCGCGTCGCCCGGCGATTGAGCAGATTGAGCGTCAGATCGCCAACCTGGAGGCGGGTCACCGCCTCGGGAGCCACCCGGCGATGGAGTGCACGGATCCTGGCCAGCAACTCGGCAAACTCGAAAGGCTTGGTCAGGTAGTCGTCGGCGCCCGCATCCAATCCCCGCACCTTCATCTCGGTGCTGTCCCAGGCGGTCAGCATCAGAATCGGGGTGAGATGGCCCGCCTCTCGCAGCTGACGGGCAACCTCCAGACCATCCCGACCCGGCAAGCCAAGGTCGAGGAGAATCAGGTCCCAGGCCCCCTGCTGCGCCTCTTCGAGACCTTTCTCCCCGTCCAGGACGACCTTGACCTCGATCCCCTCCTCTTCCAATCCTCGACGGAGAATGGTCGCCATCTTCAGTTCATCTTCGATGATCAGCAAACGAATCGACATGAGGATCTCTCCTCTCTCCCCGGCCTGGGCAATCCTGGCTTACCAGACGCGCTACCTTCTCGCTCCATTGTCTAACCTCTGGCATGGAGACTCGCGGCGCACCGCACTGCCTTGCAGCAATGGCCCTTCCGGGATGGAGCGGGACCGCTGGCCGCCGCATTCAATCTTCAGGAGAACGCGTGGTGACTCCCGCCATCCAGGCCAAATAGTCCGGGAGTCCGGCGTCAATCGGAAGCATGATGATCTCTGGAGTCTGGTAGGGATGGATCTGGCGCAGGGTGGCTTCGAGAGCCGGATAGGCCGACCGAACCGTCTTGATCAGCAGCAGGGACTCCTGCGCCTCCTCGATGCGCCCCTCCCAGGAGTAGACAGAGGTCATCGCGGGCAGAATCTGGACACAGGCCGCGAGGCGGTCCTTCACCAGCCGCCTGGCGATCTCTCCCGCCAGGGCGGGGCTCTCGACCGTGGTCATGACCAGGCAGGCTCCAGGCAGATCTGCCGAAGGCGTGAGGCTGGCGTCAACCATCGGCGCCCTCCGGGTCGTCCTCCAGCTCCTCTTCCCAGTCGGCGGGAGTCCCAGACTCCTCGAAGAAGGCCTGATAGAGGGCCTGGGCCGACTCCCATTGCGCCTGGGGAACGAGCAGTTGAATCTCCGAAAAGCCCCCCCGCATCGGCAATGGTTCGAGGGCTCCAAAGTTGGCCCCTTGCAGCGTCACCCGGATGCCATTGTTGACCAGCAACTGACGGACCATCCCTGCCTCCATCGAGGTCGAGAAAGACGCGAGCGGCACGAGAGGCCCCGCCTCTTCTGCCTCGGACGCCTGAGGCCAGTACCACATGGCGATCAATCCTCCTCGTCTTCCCCATCCTCTGGCAGCCACTCGCCGGTGAAGACCAGCCGGGCCTCGCCTGTCTGCCAGACGGTCCCGTCGGCACGCCACTCGACCCGCAACTCTCCCGCCACGGTTCGGACCGTCACCGCCCGATCCGTCTGTCCGGTGAGCATCGATGCCAGCGCGGCGGCACACGCCCCCGTGCCCGACGAGAGCGTCTCGCCACAGCCCCGCTCCCAGAATCGGACCTCGATCTGCCCGCGGTCGAGAACCCGGACAAACTCGACGTTGGTCCGGTCTGGAAATGCCTCGTGCCGCTCCAGCCGCGCCCCGAGCCCCCGCCAATCGACGCGCGCGAAGGGATCCTCTCCTTCGAGAAAGAGCGTGCAGTGGGGATTGCCCAGCGAGACCGAGGTGAAGCGGATCAGCCTCTCCTCCCCGCCGCCCGCCACTCGCAGCGGTTGATCGACCACCCGATCGAGGCGCTGCGGCAGCCGGACAGGGATCTCCTCCGACGTCAGCCCTGGCCGCCCCATCATCGTCTCGAAGACGACCGCGCGTTTCGTGTCAGCCACCGGCCGCAATTCCCGCCGCCCGGCCTTGGTCGCAATCCTCATCAGGGGACCACGCCAGCCCTCGACGAGGTAGAGGTACGCCCCCACACACCGGGTCCCATTGCCCGAGATCGGGGTCTCTCCCCCGTCGGCGTTGAAGAGCCGAATCGTCGCGTCCAGCCCCGGCTCGGTCTCTTCCTCAGGGCGATTCGCCACCAGGATCTCGACCCCATCCGCGCCGACGCCGAAATGGCGATCACACAGCCGTTGAAAGAAGGCGACCCCACGCGCTGTCAGCTGCCCCGGATCCGACTCCCGGATCACCACGAAGTCGTTGCCGCCCGCCTCGAACTTATAGAAGCGCATTCCTCAGATCTCGAAGTGGGTGAACTCCTTGAATTGCCGAAAGCGCTCCCGGATCTCTTCCGGTTGCAACCGGCGCAGCCGGTCACAACTGAACTCCTCGACATTGAACGAGGCCATCACCGAGCCGTAGATGACCGCCTGCCGGAGGGCCGTCTCATCGATCTTGCCGCATTGCGCCAGATACCCCATGAAACCACCGGCAAAGCTGTCGCCCGCGCCGGTTGGATCAAAGACGCTCTCCAACGGAAAGGCCGGCGTCGCAAAGTAGCTGTCGCGCGTAAAGAAGGCCGCGCCGAACTCCCCGCGCTTGACCACCACCATCTGGGGCCCGAGCGTCAAGACCTTGCGGGCTGCCCGGATCAGGTTGGCCTCCCCGGCCAGCTCCCGCACCTCCGCGTCGTTGATCAGAAGAGCGTCGACGACTCCGATCGTCTGCAGCAGCTCTTCGCGCGCTCCTTCGATCCAGAAGTTCATCGTATCCATCGCGACAAACCGGGCGTCGACCTGCTCGCGTACCCTCCGCTGCACCCCCGGCTGAATATTGGCCAGAAAGAGAAACGGGGACTGCCGGGCTCGCGTGGAGAGATGCGGGTTGAACTCGGCAAAGACATTGAGCTGCGTATCGAGGGTATGCGCGGTGTTGAGATCGTAACCGTACTCGCCCTTCCAGCGAAAAGTCTGGCCTCCCGAGACGCGATGCAGATTCTCTGTATCGATGCCGCGCTCGGTGAAGACGGCCTGGTCCTCCGCCGTAAAATCGTCGCCGATGACCGCAACCACTCCCACTTTCGTGAAGAAGGAGGCCGAGACGGAAAAGTGGAGCGCGGCTCCTCCCAGACTGCGTTCCCGCTCTCCAAAGGGAGTGCGGATGGAGTCGATGGCCAC
>JBEIJP010000105.1:0-7968 GCA_040380245.1 Acidobacteriota bacterium
AAAACGCCCTTCGACCTCCTCCTGAACCACCTGGTAGACGGCGTTCTCGATCCGCTTGAGCATACTCGTCAGAACAAAACCAGGCTTGATCCAGTTCTGGTTCGAATCGACGCCGATGGCAAACTTGCCGTACGCCTCGGCGGCATCGAAGACGCCGAGACCGGAGTTGCCAGCCGCCTGGAAGATGACATCCGCTCCCTGCTCATACTGGGCGTTGGCCAGTTCCCGCCCCTTGCTGGGATTGTTCCAGGCGGCGTCGGTGATCCCAACATAGTTGCGCAGAATCCGAATCCGTGGGTTGACGTAACGGGCGCCCTCTTCGTACCCGGTGGCAAACTTGTGGATGAGGGGAATGTCCATGCCACCGACAAACCCGAGAACGCCGGTCTGGCTCTTCGAGGCGGCGATCATTCCCACCAGGAACGCACCCTCATGCTCCTTGAAGAGGAGACTGGCGACGTTGGGAAGGTTGGTCGCGGAATCGATCAGGACAAAGTGGAGTTGCGGATAGTCTGCGGCGACCTGCTCGATGATCGGCCCCTGGACAAAGCCGACGCCGGCAATCAGGTGATATCCGTACTGGGCGAACGCGCGAAGGGCTGGCTCGATCGAGGTCGGATCGCCCGGCTCGACATCCCGGAGAAGAATCGGGAAGGATCGCGCTGCTCGCCGCATTCCCTCGTGCGCCGCGCTGTTGAAGGAGCGGTCGTCCTTGCCTCCGATATCGAAGACGATGCCGACCCGCTTGCGGCTATCTCCCTGCGCATCCGCCGGATCGCGGGTGGCGCAGCCAGCCCCACAGAGCAGGATTGCCAGCAGAGAGAGCCATCGCAAGCGGCGCTTCGCCGCGGGGCGTCTTCTGGTTGATCGTGGGGGATGCATCGGCGCCTTCTCCTCTGGTCTCGGACTGGTTTGGATCCAGGGCGGGGACGTCTCAGATCTCCGCGAGGATCAATGGACGCGGGGCGGGAGTCGAATCCTCGATCCGCCAGGCCGCAGAAAGTCTGGCGACCATGCGATCGAGCGGGGCAGGATCGTTGTACCAGGCGGTGACGAGGGGATCCCCAGGGCGCAGAGAGTCTCCGCGTCGGGCGTGCAACTCCAGGCCGACGCCGAGATCGATCGGATCCTCCAGCCGCGCCCGGCCCGCGCCCCAATCCATGACGATCCGGCCAATCCCGGTCGTGTCGAGCGCGGTGACAATGCCCGTTCGATCGGCGAAGATCGTCTGTTGAAACCGCCCGCGGGGCAGGATCCCCGAGTCGTCACAGACTCGCGGGTTGCCGCCCTGCAGCTCGATCGCCTGTCGAAAGCGATCGAGCGCGGCGCCGCTCCGCAGCACGGAGCGAATCGCCTCGCGAGCCGCGTCGAGGCCTGGCCAGGCCCCGCTGACCAGCAGCATCCGCGCTCCCAGCTCCAGGCAGAGCGTCGCCAGATCTCCGGTGAGATCCCCGCGGAGAATCGACAGCGCCTCCGCCGTCTCCACCCCATTCCCGACCCAGCGTCCGAGGGGTTGATCCATATCTGTCAGCAGAGCGATGACCCGCTTGCCCATCCCCTGCCCGACGCGCACCATCATCTCGGCCAGCGCGCGCGCCTCCTCTTCATGACGCATGAAGGCGCCATTGCCGGTCTTGACGTCGAGAACCAATCCATCGATCCCCTCGGCCAGCTTCTTCGACATGATCGAGGCGCACATGTAGGGCCGGAAGGGAACGGTCGCCGTCAAATCGCGCAGCGCGTAGAGCTTGCGATCGGCTGGGGCGATCTCTTCCGTCTGCCCGATCAGGCAGAGCCCGCAACGGGCCAGGATCGACCGGAACTGCGCGAGCGGGAGTTGCGTCTGAAAGCCGGGGATCGCTTCCAGCTTATCGAGTGTGCCGCCCGTGTGGGCCAGCGCCCGCCCGGAGATCATGGGGACGGCGACACCGCAGGCCGCCACCGCCGGCGCCACCACCAGCGAGGTCTTGTCTCCCACCCCACCCGTCGAGTGTTTGTCGACCTTCGGCATCGGCAGCTCGGTCAGATCGAGTACGATCCCGGAGTGCAACATCTCGTCGACCAGGGCCAGGGTCTCCTCCTCCGTCAGCCCTCGCAGAAAGCCGGCCATGAGCCAGGCGGCCATCTGGTAGTCCGGAATCGTCCCCGCGGTATACCCCCGGATCAGCCA
Organism: Acidobacteriota bacterium; assembly: GCA_040380245.1. Classification (GTDB taxonomy): domain Bacteria; phylum Acidobacteriota; class Blastocatellia; order RBC074; family RBC074; genus CAIOZW01. The sequence continues at coordinate 2,171 of JBEIJP010000105.1, forward strand.
GCCGATCTCCAAAGGAGTCAGGGCCCCGCCATCACGCTTCTTCTCGATCAGATCCTGGGCCCTCATACTCTGACTTCTCCGGTGCCCCCCGACACTGCGGTCGGTAGGGATCAAGCTTGTCCAGCGTCCAGGGTGAGCAGCACCACCGCCTGGGCCCCGATCGCCTCTCCACGCCCAATCGCGTCGAGCCCCTCGTTGGTCTTCGCCTTCAGGTTGAGGCGGGACGGATCGATGCCGAGTGTCTCGGCCAATCGCGCCCGGATCTCGGGCATGACCGACTGCAACTTCGGTCTCTCCGCGAGGATCGTCGCGTCGATGTTGCCGATCTGGAAGCCTCGCTCCGCCAGGAGTTCACAGACGTGGCTGAGAAAGACCTGGCTGTTGGCGCCGGCCCAGCGCGGATCCTTGTCCGAGAAGTGCTGTCCGATGTCTCCCAACCCGGCCGCTCCCAGCAGCGCGTCGGTGATCGCGTGGCTCAGGCTGTCGCCATCGGAATGGCCGAGCAGCCCACGAGGCGAAGCAATCTCCACTCCGCCCAGCACCAGCCGGCGGCCCTCGACCAGCCGGTGAATGTCGTACCCAATTCCTACCCGTTGTTCAAGCATACTCTTTTGCGGATCGAAGAGACGCCTCTTCTTCCTGCAGGAGGCGCTCCGCCAGTTGCAGGTCTTCCGGCGTGGTGATCTTAAAGTTGCGGGGGGATCCCTCGACGATGGCGACAGGCACGCCGAGCGCTTCGACGAGGAGCGCGTCATCGGTGGTCGCGGCCGAAGAAAGATTGGCCTCCCGAGCCGTCTGGTTGGCCCGAACGAGCAACGGGTAGTGAAAGGCCTGCGGAGTCTGCGCACGGTAGACGCGGCTCCGGTCGAGCGTCCGCACGATCAGGCCGTGCTCGACCTCCTTGAGCGTGTCGGTCGAGGGCAGCGCCAGGATCGCCGCGCCCACCTCCCGTGCCCGCCGGACGACCGCCGTGATCTGGGCGGGCGTGACGAGAGGCCGGACCGCGTCGTGGACCGCGACGATCTCCGGCGGCGGCCCCTCCAAGGACCAACCCGCCGCGGCCTCGAGCGCGTTCCGGATCGAATCACTCCGTTCCCGCCCACCCGGCACCAGCCGGACGGGCTTCTCCAGTCCACTGACCGCCAACTGCTCCCGCCAACTCTCCAGCGCGGCCTCGGGCAACGCCACGATCGTACCATCGATCTCCGGGCACTGATCGAACCGGCGCAGGGTCTGGAGCAGCACTGGCACGCCCCTCATCAACAGGAACTGCTTGGGCGTCTCCCCCCCGAAGCGGGACCCGCTCCCGGCGGCGGGAATGATGGCCACGTTCATGCGTTCCCCTCTCCAGCGTCCGGCTCTATTCGATTGACTCAGTGGGGGTCGGGGAACCGGGGAGCGTCGCCACCGGCGCCGTCATCGGCACCTGCGTCCGGGACGAACGCTCGCGGGCGTCCTGCCGGGACTCGTTCCGCCCATCTTGCCGGTTGTCCTCGACCCGGCCAAAGATCATCTTGCCAGCCGTCGTCTGCAGGACGCTCGTGACGACCAGATCGACATTCTTTCCGATCTGACGCCGCGCGTTGTCGACCACAACCATGGTTCCATCGTCGAGATAGGCGACTCCCTGGTTGTACTCCTTCCCCTCCTTGAGGATGAAGACCCGCATAATCTCGCCCGGAAGGACCACGGGTTTCAGCGCGTTGGCCAGCTCGTTGATGTTGAGCACGTCGACCCCGCGCAGGTGCGCGACCTTGTTGAGGTTGAAGTCGTTGGTGACGATCGGGGCGTTGAGCTGCTTCCCCAGTTCGATCAATTTGAGATCGACCTCCTTGACCTGGGGAAAATCGGCCTCGTAGATCTGCACTTCCAGATTGCTGTTCTTTTGGATCCGCTGGAGGATGTCGAGCCCCCGGCGGCCCCGGTTCCGTTTGGCCGAGTCGGAGGAGTCGGCGATCTGCTGCAACTCCCGCAGCACAAATTGCGGAATGAGGATCGTCCCTCCCATGAAGCCGGCCTCGGCGATGTCGGCGACCCGCCCATCGATGATGACGCTGGTGTCGAGAATCCGATAGCTCTGCTTGGCCCCTTTTTCACTGAGGATTCCTCCCAGCGCGGAGAGGTCGATGTAGTCCCCTTTGGCGGCTCCGACGAGCAGCCCAACGTAGGCCATGCAGAGCGTCACAAAAAGGAGGATGAACGACTTCGCCCCTTGTTCCCAGGGCTGGGCGATCAGAATCGTTCCGATCAGTGCCGCCCCGACAATGCCGAGAATCGAACCAATCGCCGCGCCGATCAGCGTTTTGAGAGACGCGCGGCGGATGCGCAACTCAAAGAAGATGACGCCCACCCCCAGCAGGAGGCTGCTCCCGGCCGAAAGTCCCCGCGATCCCAGCGGAAACCACTCGGCCCAGGTGGTCGAATTGGGAAGGGGCTGAATCCAGTATCCCGCCAGGAACATAATCAAAAGAAAAATCGCTCGGATCGTGATGATGTCTGACTGCATAGAGGCTTTTATCCTGACCTGTTTACATATCTGACCTGTTTACATAGAAGAAAGAAATGCAAGAAAAAAGAAGATGTGTCGTGCTCGATGAAACTCCGACAGGTTTGGGAACAGATCGAGAGCCTGTCCGCCTTCCCAATAGTCCCGGTCCTTCCCCTCGGGGGGAGTCGTCGTCACGTCCTGCAACCCCGGCAGCCGCCGACTGGGCTGGGCAATAAAAAAGATGATCCTGTTGAATTCGGCTTTGGATCCCACGGCTACTCGACGACAAGAAAAAATGACACGTCGGATGGTAGCGCATTCCCTGAAAAGTTACCAGAAAGGCAAGACAAGCCGAGACGGGTGTCTCAGGAAAATCGGCGAAGGGGTCGGAAGGGGGGAACGGGATTTCAACGGGGGGCGTAATAGCCTGTCCGAGCCCTGGGCCGCAGTCCGGGGCGAAGCATCTCGACCGTCAGGCGACGATAGGCTCCATCGCGACGATCGTTGCTCGAGTAGAAGCCGAGAATGTACTGGGTGCGCAACTGAGCGGTGATCGAGGCGAAGGAATGGTCCAACTGACGCAGGGATCGTTCATCGACGTCCTGGGTCTGGGAACCGGGTGTGGCATCCGGGTAGAGCAGTTCGCCGCCAGTTTCGCGGGTCAGAGCCTCGAGCGCCCGTTCGCCGGCCAGGTCACGGAGGTTCTGGGAGGTCCCAAAGTTGCCGGTAAAGAGACCATAGACGACGACGTCGGCCTGCTGGGCCCGTTCGAGGGCCGCCAGCAGCCCTTTCTGGCTGGTGGTGTCGCCGCCATCCGAGAGGAGGATGATCACGCGACGCCCGACGACCGGCTCCAGGTACTCGGCGGCGACGTAGAGCGCGTCATAGAGTGAAGTCGCGCCGCTCGATCGCAGCCGTCGCGATGCCTTTGTCAGCGCCGGCAAGCTTTCGGTGAAGGGTTGAAGGAGGGCCACTTCGGTCGAAACGGAGAAGAGGGCCGCCTGGTCGCCGGGGCGCAACACCCGCTCAAAGAAGCGGTTCAAGGCTTGCCGTTGAAAGTCGAGCCGCGAGCCGACACTGAGGCTGGTGTCGACGAGGATGGCCAGATGGAGCGGAAGATCGACATCGCGGGCAAAGTTGACGATCTCCTGGGGCTGGCCGTCCTCGAGCAGGCGAAAGTCGTCCCGCGTCAAAGGAAGCGGGGAGACAGGGGAGGCAGGGGAGTCCGACGTCACCGTCGTGACGACGGTGACGAGATCGGTGGCAATCCGGATGGTATCCTCGGCTGTCGACGGAGGAGCCGCCGGAGCTGGCCTCTCCGGCTCGGCGGGAGCGGGTGCGTCTTCCGGCAAGCGGACACGCGGTCCAGACTTCGACGAGGGGGAAGGCTTGGGCAGCTGTGTCTCGGAGGGCTTCCCACGTTGGGACTGCCCCTGGCCGACCAGTGGCGCCAGCGCGAGCGGGAGGAGAGACGACCCAAGGAGGAGCAACCCGCACCAGCGACCCGCGCGCCCCGGGAAAGGCTGGGGGAACGGGCGTGCCGACTCGCCTCTGGACCCACTCGTGTTCCGGTCAGACTGCTCCGCCATTCTTCTTGTGTCCTTGATCAATGGTGTCGATCCGTCGTCGATCCGCCCAGGGGGACCGGTTGGACGGCAGTGCCAGTCCCGTGGCGACCGACCTAACCAGCGGCCTGGAGCAGCCCCTCGTCGAGGGAGGTCAGCCAGGCTTCAAAAGCGGCGAGGCCGCGCTCGACCTGCAGGCGATGGCGGTCGGCCTTGCGGCGCACCTGCCGTCGCTCTTCCGGAACGAACGGCGGCAGCAGGGCGAAAGTCGTGTTGGCCGGCTGGTAGTTCTCGACCGGTCCATGGGCCAGGTAATGGAGGAGGGAGCCGGTCGCGGAGGCTCGCGGGAGCGGCGTCGCGGGGCGACCCGTCGCGAGACGGGCGGCGTTGATCCCGGCGACCATTCCCGTCGCCATCGCCTCGGTATAGCCCTCGATTCCAGAGATCTGACCCGCCAGAAGAACGGAGGGGTGATCACGCATTTGCAGGGTGGGAAGCAGAATTCGCGGCGCACAGATGTAGGTGTTGCGGTGCATCTGGCCCAGTCGGAGAAATTCCGCCTCGGCGAGGCCCGGGATCAGCCGGAGAACCTGCTGTTGCGCCCCGTACCTGAGGTGGCACTGGAAGCCGACGATGTTGTAGGCGTCAGCCATGAGGCTTTCGAGGCGGAGTTGGACACAGGCGTAGGGCTCCGCTCCGATGCGCGGGTCGATCAATCCAACCGGCTTCATGGGACCGAAGCGAAGCGTGTCGCGCCCCCGGCGAGCGATCTCTTCGATCGGGAGGCAGCCCTCGAAGAACTTCTGCTCCTCCTCGACTCCAAGGTGGGGTTGGACCGTCTCGGCGGCGATCAGTGCGTCGTAGAAACGGTCGTACTCCTCGCGATTCATCGGGCAGTTGACGTAGTCATCGCCTCCCTTGCCGTAGCGGGCGGCACGGAAAGCGATGGAGTAGTCGATCGTCTCGCCATCGACAATCGGGGAGATGGCGTCGAAGAAGTAGAGATTGCCCTGTCCGGTCAGATCGGCGAGGGAGGCGGAGAGATCTGGGGAGGCGAGAGGCCCGGCGGCGACAATCGTCAAGTGGGCAGGATCGATCGCGGTGACCTCCTCACGACGAATCTCGATCCGGGGATGGGCGGCAAGCCGCTCGGTGACCCGGGCGGAGAAGCGGTCCCGATCGACGGCGAGAGCGCCGCCGGCGGGGACGGCCACCTCTTCCGCCACTTCGAGCAGCAGCGAGCCCCCGGCTCGCAGTTCATCCTTGAGCAGCCGGGGAGCCGTATGGGGCAGGTCCGATTTGAAGGAGTTGCTGCAGACCAGCTCGGCCAGCCCCTCGGTGCGATGGGCCCCCGTCGATCGACCGGGCCTCATCTCGTAGAGTCGGACGGACACTCCCCGGCGTGCCACCTGCCACGCGGCCTCGGACCCGGCCAACCCTCCGCCAATGATCGTGACCATTTTCTCCATACCACTTCCTCTCACTTCTCTCTTCTCTTTGACCTCTCAAAGCCCAGGCCGCTTAAAAGCTGGATGATAGCAGATGACGAAGCCTCCGCGTCAAACTCGCCCGGGAGGCTGCCCGCCCCCAGGGCTTTTGCAAAGTCGATCAAGACTGATTTGGGTGGACAAAACGGAAAGGGGGCCGACATCTGAGTACCCCCTACAACAAACCTCTTATGGTTGAACTACAGTCTGTTTACGCGAGAGACAAGTAGGGGGGGCAGCTTCCGCCCTGAAGGGACG
>JBEIJP010000106.1:0-7952 GCA_040380245.1 Acidobacteriota bacterium
CCCAGCACCATGCGCTTGACCTCGGCGACCTCGTTGGCCGTCTTCTCCGGCATGAGCGCCCAGAACGTATCGATCAGCAGATTGACCGGATTGATCGGCTTCGGTTCCTGTGCTTGTGACATCTCGATCTCCCTCTCCTCTGTTGCCCTGGCGGGTGGTGGCTCAGTCGACCTGGTAGGTGGCCACGCAGGTATCTGTCTCCCAGACGCGGACCTTATAGACCTGGACACGAGCGTCGTCGATCTCGCGGCTGACCTCTTTGTAGAAGTAGACAGCCATCTCCTCGGCCGATGGGTTGACCTCGGCGTCGAAGGGCGGCAGATCGTTGATATTCTTGTGGTCGAGGTAGTCGACCACCTTGCGGGTCGCGGCCTTGAGTTCCTTGAAATCGATCAAGAGGCCGATGTGATTCAACTGTTGTCCACGGACGTGGACCTCGACGCGATAGTTGTGGCCGTGCGTGTTTTCGCACTTGCCCTGGTAACCACGCAGCGCGTGCGCGGATGAGAAACCCATCTCGATCATCACTTCATGTCTTGGCATCATTTGTCTGAGCACCTCCGGGTCCAGTATACGGAACGAGCGGCGGGGAACGCAAAGCGGCTTCCGGGCGCGGCACGGGCAGGAGATTACCGGGTCGCCGTTCGCTCCGCTTCGCGGAGACGACGGACAGCCGCTTCGTGATTGGCAGAGGTCGTCGAGAAGACGTGGGAGCCGTCCTTGCGGGTGGCGTCGACGACAAAGTAGAGGTAATCGACGGGGGCGGGCGAGAGGGTCGCTTCGAGGGAGCGGCGGCCGGGGGAGGCGATCGGTCCCGGCGGAAGCCCGCGGATGAGGTAGGTATTGTAAGGGCTCTGGCGATCGAGGTCGCTGCGGTAGATCTTGCCGCGGTATCGATCGGCGAGCAGGGCGGCATAGATCACCGTCGGGTCACAGCCCAGGGGAATTCCTTCCCGCAGTCGGCGATGGAAGACCGCGGAGATCAACTCCCGCTCGCGGTCGAGCTGGGCCTCCTTCTCGACCAGCGAGGCCAGCGTCACCACCTGGCGGGTGGAGAGCGCCATCTCGCCGGCCTGCTGCCGCATCTGGTCGGTAAAGACCTGGCGGAAGCGGCGCACCATGGCCTCGACCAACTGGACGCGCGTCGTCGCCGCCGAGTACTCGTAGGTGTCCGGAAAGAGGTATCCTTCCAGGTTCTCCGCCGCCGGATCGAGATCCGCGATCAACGAGACGCGATCGAAGAGGGGCAGGAGCGTCGAGGGCTGGGCGACCACCGGCTCGGCGATGCCCTCCAACCCCGCGAGAAGGCGGGCAATGTCGTAGCGGTTGTATCCTTCCGGGATCGTCAGACTGCGCGTCACCACCTGCCCGCGCTCCATCCGTTCGAGGACCTCGAGGGCCGAGATCGGCGATGGAAAGCGGTAGTCGCCCGCCTTGAGCACCATCTGGCGGCCAAAGAGAGTCAGCCACAACTGGAGCGGCCAGTCGGTGGTGAGCACCCCTTCGCGTCGCAGCTGGCGGAGGATCTGCTGGCGCGCGGCGCCGGGGGCGATGGTGATGGTTCGATCGTGCGCCGTATGGGCCACTGGGCGAGTAACCTGGTCCCGCACCCAGTACGTGGCGCCGAAGACCAGAAGAAGGAAGAACAGGAGGCTGAAAAGAACCCGCCCACTCTCGCGACTGGTCCCTGCTCGACCGACCGTCCGTTCCACAGTTTGCAAGCTCGACGCGCTCATGCCAGCTCCTCTTCTTGTTCTGGATGGAGATCCAACTCGGGAGGGGGAGGGCTCGCCGGAGGGGATGCCATCGCCTGGGCGGCGAGATAGTCCTCGAGAATAATGACCGCGGCCTGGGCATCGGAGTGGCGACGCCGCTCGTCACGGGTCGCGCCGGAATCGCGCAGCCGGGCGTCGGCCTCCCGCGAGGTCAACCGCTCATCGACCAGCACGACTGGAAGGGAGAGGGCCGCCCGCAAGCGCGCCACCAACCGCTCGACCCGTTGCGCGGCCTCTCCACGCCCGCCATCCATCCGCAGCGGCAAGCCGACGACGACGGTCCCCACCTCATATTGAGCAACCAGCGACTGAATCACCGCGACGGGATCGACCGGGCCCGATCGGACCCGCCGCCGGATCGTCGGCAATGGACGAATGGTCCATTGCAGTTCGTCGGTGATCGCGACCCCGATCGCTTTCGCTCCATAGTCGATCGCCAGGACCCGCATCGGAGATCACGCTCCCCCAAAACCCGAGGGGGCGAAAAAGGCGGCGGAGGAGCCGACCCATGTCCGGTTTCGATTGAAGTCGACCCCCATCATCGCGCCTTTGCCAAGGCGGATGAGGGTCGTCACCGGAATCGGATCGGGCGCTCCCTCGGGCCAGAAGAGCATGATGCGCACCTCGACCTTGCTCGGCTCGTCCTGTGTCTCAATCACCGGGTGGTAGGCCACCTTCTCCTGCAGGAGGTAGTCGCCTCTCTCCGCCGCGGGAATGGCCGCCAGATCGTCCGCCTGAACGTCGATCCGCACCCCCAACCCGGCGAAGGAGAAGAGCGGTTTGAGGACAAAGTTCTCGAGGTCGGACGGCGTCTCCGACAACTGGTCGAGAAACCACGCCCGGGGCACCGTCGGATGGCGCAGGCCAGGCAGCGAAAACTTGCTCCAGCGGAAGTACCAGTTGGGATGACCCGCCCACTCGACCGCCAGATCCGCGCGCAGATCGAAGGGGGGCGTCAGCCCCTTGCGCACCAGCTCGTCGATGATCACGCGGTTGTAGATCCGCCGGATCTCGATCTCCTGCCCATTCCGTCGGTAGAGCAGCTTTCGGCCTCGCTGCACCACCTCGCTGATGCAGACATACTCGACGCCAAGCAGTCGACGCGTCGCGGCGAAATCCGGGTAGGTCTTCTGCCGCAGCGGATCGATCTCCAGGAGGATCACCTCGGCGGGATCATGGCCACGCAGAACGACGCGCCGGAAATGTTCCAGGTAGGCCTCGTCGCTCAACCCCTCCAGCAGATTGGGCAGCTCGGCCGGAGAGCCCAGTTCGAACTGCTCGCGGTAGGTCTTTGCCAGCAGGTATTGAAAAGCGTGGAGGGACGCGCACCCCTGCAGCTCGATCAAGCGCGGAACCACCCGCCCTGTCTCCTCGTCGCGGACGAGCGCAAAATCGACCTGAATAAAGTGGGGATGGTCTCCTTCATTGGGGACGTCGAAAGCGGAAGGAATGGCGCGCGCCGACTCGGCGCGATAGGCTGGCGTATCGAGCTGGGCCACGATCGCCCGTGAGGCGGCCACCATCTCCCTGACCAGGGACTCGGGCAGGAAGATTGGCGTCTCACTGACGCGGAATTCGATCTTCGCGCCAACCTCGGCTTCGAGAGCCCGGAGGAACCGCTGGTAGCGATCTTCGGTAAAGGCGGCGTTGAATCGTTGGCGAAGGGCTGGAATCACGGTGGAGTCCTCAATCGAATTCCCGAAAGGAGGCCGCTGGCGGGGCGTCATCCGGGAAGAGGGTGGCCGTCAGGGAGCCGCGCCCCTCAGTCGTCGAGTTCCGCGTCCCGGTCCTGGAGATCCTTGCCAGGCTTGAAGCGAATCGTCTTGCCCTCGGGAATCGCCACTTGTGTTCCCGTGCGGGGATTGCGGCCAATTCCGCGTTTGCGCGGCTTGACCACAAAGACACCAAAGCCACGCAACTCGATCCGCTCCCCCCGCTGCATCGCCGCCTTCATCGTCTCGAAGAGGACTTCGACCGCCTCCTCCGCCTTGTTCCTCTGGATACCCGTGCTCTCCGCGACCCTGTTGATGATATCCAGCTTGATCATGGCTTGTCCTCTGTAGAGCCGACGGATGGCGTCGGACGGTGAATGACGACGAACGGTTCCACATCAGGGAAGGTCCGATTCGGTCCCATAAAATGAAGAAGGAATTATAGAAATCGGGTCCGGGGAGAGTCAAGGAGCGGCGATGGCTCCGATCCTCTCGCCGGCGTGGGACGCTTGCGGCCGGGGAAAGGCATCGGCTACACTGCGCCGACCCCAGAACGATCGTCCGTCGATCGAACGAGGGCCTCATCCCCCCCACTTGGCCAAGGAGGCGCAAGACCATGAGCGTCAAATCGGACCGCTGGATCATTCAGATGTGCCGCGAGGAAGGGCTGATCACACCATTCGAGGAGAATCTCGTCCGGAACGTGGACGGCCGACGGATCATCTCGGCGGGAGTCTCCTCCTTCGGGTACGACCTGCGACTGGCCGCTGACGGCTTTCGTGTCTTCTCCCCGATCGTCAGCGCCGAGATCGATCCCAAAAACTTCGATGAGCGCTCCCTGATCGAGGCTCCGCTCCGGCAAGCGGCGGATGGCTCGCAGTACTGGCTGCTGCCCCCCCACTCCTACGCCCTTGGAGTGACGGTCGAGACCTTCCAGATCCCGCGCAACATTCTCGGGCTCTGCATGGGTAAATCGACCTATGCGCGCAGCGGGCTGATCGTCAATACCACACCGCTCGAACCAGGGTGGCGGGGACGGCTGGTCCTCGAGTTCTCCAATTCGGCCGACCTTCCCGTCCGCGTCTATGCCAACGAAGGCATCGCCCAGGTGACCTTCTTCGAGTCGGATGAGCCGTGCGAGGTCTCCTACGCCGACCGGTCCGGGAAGTACCAGGACCAGACCGGCCTGGTCACCCCCAGGCTCTGACCGCCAGATCCTTCCCACTGAGACGGCTACTCGAAGACCAACTGGCGCCAGTTGCGGCGCCAGGCCTCGGTCTCAGCCAGCAAATGAGCGAGGAGGGGGTCGTCCGCGGTGGGGGTCTCACTCGCCCCAGGGGGGAGAGCCACGGGCCGCGAGAGGCGGATCTCCCCGCGCGTTCCCCACTCCAATCCGATCTGGCCGCCCGCCGCAAACCAGCGCAGCCCTTGCCGAACTGTCGCCTCCCGATGAGCCAGCGCCGACGCCAGCTCGAGCAGGGAGGTCCGCCCCGCTTTGTGGCGCAGGGCGTAGTTGATCAGCCCGCCGAGCCGCTGGAGAAAGCCCGGCAGGGTCAAATGGGGCGGGGACTGGGCAAAGAGGAGGAGACGACGCGGGGTGACCACGGCCAGGGCGACGGCCCACTCTTCCGGGCCCGGCGGGATCGTCCAGACCAGCAGCGTCTCGGCCGGGACGAGGGCGCCGCGGGAGACTCCCGGCTCCCCTTCCCTGCCCGACTCCCCTTCGCGCCAAACGATCGCCTCTGGATGGAGGGCGAGCAGCTGGTCCCGTGCCGCGCGCGGGTCTGGGCTGGCCCGATGATCGACGATGATGACCGCGGGAGTCTCCTCGGTGGAGGGAGCCCCCTCTCCTGGAAGAGCGGTCGGGAGAAGGTCAAGGAGTTCAAGGACCGGTTCCTCCCGACCATCCCGGAAGCGAGAGCGGAGGTGATAGGCGATGTCGACCTTTTCCGGGAGGGGCGTCGGCAGGAAGGCGCCATTCCACCAGAAGGCGCGGCGGCGAGTACCATCGGAGGCTTCGAGAAGCAGCTCGAGCGCCTGCCCGCGTTGCCCCAGTTGACGGTGGCGAACGACGCGCAGCTGGCGACTGGCGAGGACCGGCCGCCGATTGCCCTGCCCAAAAGGGGCGAGCCGGGCAAGATCGGCGAGCAGTTCCGGGGTGATCTCCGCCAGGGTCAGCTCCCCATCGAGCAGCAATCGGGGAGGAGGCAGGGGATCTGGCTCCTGCTCGGCGCTCCCCCGAACCGCACGAGAGAGGCAGCGGCGAAACGCGAAGAGCTGATCGTGATGGAGCGAGAGGCTGGCCGCACGAGCCCCCCCGCCCAAACGGAGCAACAGCTCGCGGCAGCCGCCGAGCAACTGGCTGAGGTCGGCGTGAGGGCCGGATCGGGCCCATCCGGAGAGGACGGTGTCGCTGCCCCCCAGCAGGACGACCGGCCGGGAATACCGCTCGGCAAGCCAACCCGCGACCGTCCCGGTGGTCCGGCCGGTCCAGTCTGGATGGGCGAGAACGATCGCCGCATACCCGAGCAGCGTCGGATCCTTTTCGAGCAACGCCGCGGCGCTCGCCTCGATCCACTGCCGCTCCTGACGACGACGGGCGTGCAACCCCTCACACTGGGCCGCCAGCTCGGCGGCACGGATCGCGTCCGTGGTGGTCATCAATTCGACACACTCGACCGGGTCGCCCAGTTGCGCCAGCGCACTAAGGCGCGATCCAAGACCCACGGCCAGATCGATCTCGTCGAGCGTCTCCTCTCCCAATCCGACGCTCTCGCGCAAGGCGCGCAGTCCGACGCGCTCGGTGCGTCGAATCACCCGGATCCCCCGCCAGAGCAGCCGGCGTGCCTCGTCGCGCAGCTCCGCGTCTCCACCGGCCAGACCAAGCGCCACCAGGTCGAGCAGGCTCTCCGGCGCGAGCCACTCGGGCGCGCTCCCGATCAGGGCGCGCAGCAGCTGGTAGACCATCGCCGCCGCCGTCAATCCCCGCATCGGATGGCCCGCCGGCAACAATGCCGCGCTGACGACGATGCCCGTGTCGACCTCGGCCGCCTCCCATTCAACCGAAAATGAGAATTCGGGAGGGTCGAGCATGACCAGATCGACCTCCGCGGCACGTGCTTCGTTGACGACCTCACGCAAGAGGACGCCCCGTCCACAGGTGACGACACCGCCCCGCCGGTCCGCCATCCAGTCTCGCAGGCGGCCGAAGGCGCGGGCGCGTCCGTCGCGGGTTCCCACCGGGATGACGACCTCGACCTCAATACCCGCGGAGCGAAGACCCGTGAGGAGGAGGGAGGTCGCCGCCAGCCCATCGAGATCCTCCGCTCCCCAGAGCAGCAGCGGCCTTCCGGCAGTCCTCGCGCGTGCCAGGCAATCGACGGCCAGCGTCACGCCTGGCAACTCGAACGGGGAGGGGGATGGCCCCGTGGCCGGGTCCAGAAACGCGCGCCACGCCGGTTCGGTCTCCAATCCCAGGCGCACCAGTCGCTCCCAGACCAAACGATGCCCCCCAACCACGGACGGCAGCCGGGCGGGAACCTCGAGCGTTGGGAGCGCTTCCCAATCCATTAGAACGCCACCTCCCCCAGCTCATCGAGCCGGAGCGAGCCGCCGTCCTCCGACTCCGCCGGATCGCCCAGTTCCTCGTCGGGATATTCCGTCAGGGAAGCCGCCTCGCGCCCACGATCGCAGAAGGAGCGGTAGCGGCAGAAACGGCACATTCGCTCGTCGCTGGTCAGCGGGAAGTCCGACCGGCGAAGCATCTCCTCGATCACCTCCCGTAAGCGCGCCTCATCCGCGCGCTGCTGCGCGAGGCTGTAAGCAAACTCGATCGTCTTTCCCTGCTCCCCCTCTCCGGCAAACCAGTAGACCATCGTGATCCGCTCGGGCTCGATCGGTCGTCCATCATTGAGCCATCCCCCGGCCTGCGTCAGAACATACGGATAGACGATGGTCTGCCAACGACGCTTCAACCCGGCGGGTCGGGGAGGCCGCCCCGTCTTCCAATCGACAATCAGAAAGGATCCATCCTCCTGTCGAGCCACCAGATCGTACTTGGCCATCAGCCGATTCGCGCCCAACGGGGCCGTGAGCGTCAGCTCCGCCTGTCGCTCCCGGGGGAGACGGACCGCCTGCCAGCGCAGATATCGCTCCCACCACCCGGCGAGGTCTCCCTCCTCTTGCCCGCTCAACGTCGACCGCAGCAGTTCCGGCGCGACTCCCAGCGTATGCTGATGAACCAGTTCGTGAAAGAGCTGCCCCTCCCGGACACGGGCTTCCAGTTCGAGCCCCGGTCCGACGTCGAGCGCCGGCCAATCGAACTGGGCAAGGTAGCGAAGCTCGAAGCGTCGCGGACATTCTCCGTAATCCTGGAGAGCGCTCTGGCTGAATTGGAATGGCTGCGGAATCATACTCCCTCTCCTCCAGCCTCGGCGGGCTGATCCGCACACTCCGTCAGTGCGGC
>JBEIJP010000107.1:0-7929 GCA_040380245.1 Acidobacteriota bacterium
GACCTATAGGACGAATAGGACCTATAGGACGAATAGGACCTATAGGACGAATAGGACCTATAGGACGAATAGGTTCTGTCGGTCAAGTTGGTCCCAACAGATATCCGGTTTCACTGGTACTGTCTGTCCTATGGGTCCTATGGGTCTTATGGGTCCTATTCGTCCTATAGGTCCTATCCGTCCTATGGGTCCTATTCGTCCTATCCGTCCTATCCTCCTATTATGAAAATTGCACTCATTCTAATCTGCCTGGCGCCAATGGGGGTGTTCGCCCAGACCACCCGATATGAAGCGAAATGGGAATCACTCGACCAACGGCAGACGCCGGAATGGTTCCAGGACGCGAAATTTGGGATCTTTATCCACTGGGGAGTCTACGCGGTCCCCGCCTGGGGGATGGAACGACAGTACTCCGAATGGTACTGGAACCGGATCAGCGACAACAGCCCACGATGGGCTCCCTGGCGAGAGTTCCATGCCAAGCTCTACGGACCGGGCTTCGACTACATGGACTTTGCCCCGCAGTTCCGGGCGGAGCTCTACGACGCGCGGCAATGGGCCAGCCTGTTTCGCCGCGCCGGCGCAAGGTATGTCGTCCCCACCTCCAAGCATCACGATGGATACGCCCTCTGGCCGAGCGCCGAGGCGAGTCGGACGTGGGGCCGCCCCTGGAACGCCATGGAGATTGGCCCCCGGAGAGACCTGCTTGGCGAGCTGGCCGAGGCGACTCGTGCCGAGGGGCTCAAGTTCGGGTTCTACTATTCGCTCTACGAATGGTTCAATCCACTCTGGAAGACAGACCGGACCCGGTACATCGCCGAGCATATGATCCCGCAGTTCCGCGACGTCGTGACTCGGTACAAGCCCTCGCTGATCTTCAGTGACGGAGAGTGGGATCTTCCCTCCAAGGATTGGCGCAGCGAGGAACTGCTCGCCTGGCTCTTCAACGAGGCGGAAAATCGCGATGAAGTCGTCGTCAATGACCGCTGGGGTAAGGAATGCCGGCACAAGCACGGCGGGTACTGGACGACAGAGTATGCAGCTGGTCTGGCCGATGGGACGCATCCCTGGGAAGAGAGCCGGGGAATGGCCCATTCCTACGGACTCAATCGAGCGGAGCGGATCGACGACTACAAATCCGCGCGTGAGTTCATCCTGACCCTGATCGACCTCGTCAGTCGGGGAGGGAACCTCCTCCTGGACATTGGCCCCTACGCCGATGGGACGATACCGCCTCTGATGGAGCAGCGCCTGCTCGAGATTGGCGACTGGCTGCGGGTCAATGGCGAGGCGATCTATGGAACCCGGCCGGCTCCCCGCGCCGCGCAGTGGACCGCGGGAACCCGCCCCAGGCAGGAGTACGGCGAATTTATGGTCAAGTACAACCTGCTCGACCAGGTGGGACAGCAGCCCCGCGAGGGAGCGGCCGTCAAGCAGGTCTTCTTCACTCAGCAGAAGGATGGAACCCTCTACGCGATCACGGCCGGATGGCCGGGCAGAAAGCTGGTCCTCCGGGAGATCTCTGCCCCGAAAGGCGAGGTCGTCCTGTTGGGCCATCCCACGCCGCTGCGGGCGACGTGGAAGCAGCGGACCCTGACAGTGGAGATGCCAGACTTTGGGCCGGAAGAGGCTCCCAGCCGCTATGCCTTCGCGTTGCGGATCCCTGGCTCGACCGTGCAGGCGGAGGCGGGACCGGCGAAGAGCCGCCAACCTTGACCTGACCCGGGCCGCGTGGGATCATCACGCGAGCGGAAGACGACTTCCTCTACTCTATCGACAGGAGACCGACAGCAATAATGAGTTCGCCGGAAACCCCTTCAGCCTCCCCATCGAGCGATGGAGGAGAACGATCCAATTTTATTCGCGACATCATCCTTCAGGACATTGCGGCGGGAACGCATGGAGGTCGCGTGCAGACCCGCTTCCCACCCGAACCCAATGGGTACCTCCACATCGGCCACGCCAAGGCCATCTGTCTCGACTTCGGGCTCGCCGCGGAGTTTGGGGGAAAGTGCAATCTGCGCTTTGACGACACCAACCCCTCCAAGGAAGAGACCGAGTATGTCGATGCCATCCAGCGGGATGTAGCCTGGCTCGGCTTTCAATGGGATGGGCTCTACTATGCCTCCGACTACTTCCCTCAACTGTATGAGTGGGCGGTTCAACTGATTCGGGCAGGGAAGGCCTACGTCTGCGATCTGAGCGCCGATGAGATCCGCGAGTATCGTGGAACCCTGACGGAGCCCGGGCGCGAGAGCCCCTACCGCAACCGGTCTGTCGAGGAGAACCTCGACCTCTTCGAACGGATGAAAGCGGGAGAGTTCCCCGATGGATCGCGCACGCTGCGCGCGAAGATCGACATGAGCTCCCCGAACGTCAATTTTCGCGACCCGGTAATGTACCGGATCCTCAAGATGGAGCATCACCGAACGGGTAACGAGTGGTGCATCTATCCGATGTACGATTACGCGCACGGCCAGTCCGACTCGATCGAGAAGGTGACCCATTCGATCTGCACCCTCGAGTTTGACAACAACCGTCCGCTCTACAATTGGTTCATCGAGCAGCTGGGGATCTTCCCGTCCCGACAATATGAGTTCGATCGGTTGAGCATCACCTATACCCTGCTCAGCAAACGAAAGCTGCTGCGCCTGGTGCAGGAGGGATTCGTCAACGGCTGGGACGATCCACGAATGCCGACGCTCTCGGGGATGCGTCGGCGCGGGTACACGCCGGAAGCCATTCGCACCTTCTGCGCCAACATCGGGGTGTCGAAGACCAACGGGGTGACCCAGCTTTCCCACCTCGAACATTTTCTGCGGGAAGACCTCAATCGGACGGCGTGGCGCGTCAACGCCGTGCTGCGGCCGCTGCGCGTCGTCCTCGAGAACTATCCGGATGACCTCGTCGAGGAGTTGGAAGCGATCAACAATCCGGAAGACGCGAGCGCCGGCACACGTCTCGTGCCCTTCTCCAAGATCCTCTACATCGAGCAGGAAGACTTCCGGGAAGACCCGCCGAAGCAGTTCTACCGGCTGGCTCCCGGGCGGGAAGTGCGCCTGCGGTATGGATACCTGATCACCTGCCGCGAGGTGGTCAAGGACGCCGAAGGCCACATCGTCGAGTTGCGCTGCACCTACGACCCGGAGACCCGGGGCGGAAACACGCCGGATGGCCGGAAGGTCAAGTCGACGATCCACTGGGTCTCGGCGGCCCACGCCGTGACGGCGGAGGTCCGGCTCTACGGCAACCTCTTTGTCAAAGAGAGCCCCGATGAGGTCGAAGCGGGCCAGGACTTTACCTCCAACCTCAATCCGGCCTCGCTCGAAGTCCTGACGGGCTGCCAAGTCGAGCCGAGCCTCGGCGAGGCGGTTCCCGAAACACGCTATCAATTCGAGCGGCTGGGCTATTTCTGCGTCGATCGCGACTCGACACCCGGCCGTCCCGTCTTCAACCGGACGATTGGACTGCGGGACACCTGGGCGAAGATCGAAGAGAAGACCCGCCAGAAATAGGTCTCAGGAAGAGCAACAACGAAAAGAAAGGACGTCAGATGAGCAAAGAGTTGAACCGTCGGCAGTTTGTCAGCTCCACCTTGACCGCCGGAGCCGGAATCACGCTGGCGATGCAGCAGCGTGGGCTGGCGCAAACGGCCGCCTCCGACAAGGTGGTGATCGCGGTGGCAGGGGTGCGAATGGGTCAGCCCGGCTTCAGCGGGCGGGGTCCGGAACTGATTCAGAAGTTCGCGGCCGTTCCCGGAGTGGAGATTCGGTATGTGGTCGATGTCGATCGCCGCTCGCTCGAGCCAGCCGCCGCCTACACCGCGACCAAGACCAACCTTCGTCCGAAGATGGAGACCGATTTCCGTCGTGTTCTCGACGACAAAGCGGTCGATGCGATCCTCATTGCCACGCCCGATCACTGGCATGCCCCGATGGCAATCCTCGCGGCGAAAGCGGGCAAGCACGTCTATCTCGAGAAACCCTGCAGCCATAACCCCCGCGAAGGGGAGATGGTCGTCGAAGCCGCGGCCAAGTACAAACGCGTCGTGCAGATGGGCAACCAGCGCCGCTCGATTGGAATCGTCCAGCAGATGATCCAGGAGCTCCACGGGGGAGTCATCGGCAATGTCTTCCTGGCCAATTGCTTCTACGCCCGGCGGCGGCAACCCATCGGATTCGGCAAAGTGGTCGCTCCTCCGCCGGAACTCGACTGGAACCTTTGGCAGGGCCCCGCTCCCCGCACCGCCTATCGCGACAATCTCCACCCCTACAACTGGCACTGGTTCTGGAATTGGGGAACCGGAGAGGCGCTCAACAATGGCACCCACCTGCTGGATGTCGCCCGCTGGGGACTGCAGGTCAAGCTGCCAACCAAGGTCAACTCCTTCGGTGGCCGCTGGCACGATGTCGGGCTCGACGATTGGGAATGCCCAGACACCCAGGAGATCCAGCTGGAGTTTGCCGGCGGCAAAGGGATCACCTGGTTTGGTCGCTCGACCAGTACCTACGGCGCTCCTGGGTACAAGGCGAACGGGATCATCTTTCTCGGCAATAAAGGAACGCTCGACTACGACGGGGGCGTTCGGTACACGGTCTATGACCTCGAGAACAAACCGGTCAAGACCGCCAGTCTCGAACGAAAGACCGATCTGGCCAACAGCGGAGATCCTGGCCTGGGAGATACCCACGCCGACAACTTTATCGAGGCCATCCGGGGCAAGGCGAAACTGACCGCCCCCATCCAGGAGGGCCATTACAGTACGCTGCTCGCACAGTTGGGAAACATCTCCCAGCGAACGGGCCGCACGCTCAAGACCAACCCGGAGAACGGACACATCATCGGCGACGCTGACGCTTCAAAACTCTGGACCCGCGAGTACGAAAAGGGATGGGAACCGAAGGTGTGAGCCTTGCCCCGTCCATGTCCTCCAGGCCGCACCCGACGGGGAGTTCTCGAGACCGAGGGCTCCCCGTCGTCGCGTCGAGTGGGAAGCGAGAAAGAGAGACCCCTGTATGGTAATCACGAATTGGTGGCTCTGTGGAATCACACTCCTGGCGGGGCTCCTGTTAGGCTTGTCGGCGACAGGAATCGCTCAGCCCTCCCGGAGCCGAATCGAGCACGTTGTCCTGATCGGGGTGGATGGGATGGGAGCGGAGGGCGTGTCGCGCGTCGACCCTCCCACGCTGCGGTCTCTGCAGGAGAGAGGCGCCTGGACGAGAAAGGCCCGCGCCGTCATCCCGACTGTCAGCGCGCCCAACTGGGCCTCGATCATCTCGGGCGCCGGCCCCGCGCAACACGGCATCACCTCCAATGAATGGCGGGTCGACCAGTTTGAGATCGCCCCGACCTGCCGGGAGGTGGGAGGGTATTTCCCAACCATCTTTCGGCTCCTCCGGGCGCAGCGTCCAGCCGCCAGGATCGCGGTCATCCATGAGTGGAAAGGGCTCGCCCACCTCTTTCCAGCGTCAGACATCGATACGCTGCGACAGCTGCCCGATCATCGGGAGACGATGCGCCAAGCGATCGAGGTCCTCGTCGCGGAGAAACCGACGCTGACCATGATCCACCTCGACCACGTCGATCACGCAGGCCATTCGGACGGCTGGCATTCCCAGTCCTACGACGCAGCGATTCGCGAGGCCGATCGATTGATCGGCGAACTCCTCGATCGCCTGCGCCGCGCAGGGATGCTCGACCGCACCGCCATTCTGGTGACGGCCGATCACGGCGGAAAAGAGAAGAAGCACGGGGGAATGAGTATGGGAGAGATCGAGATCCCCTGGATTCTCGCGGGCCCAGGCGTGGCCGCGGGCGAGATCTCCCACCCGGTCAACACCTATGACACCGCCGCGACGATCGCCGATCTTCTCGGCCTGCGTCCGCCGAAGTGCTGGATTGGCAGGTCGGTCCTGTCCGAGTAGAGGACCAGTCTAATGAGCAAGGTTGACAGGCCTGGCACCGACTGAGAAGGGACAAGCGTCGTGGCTCCCTCCCCGATCGTGATCATCGGGGAGGGAGGGATGACCAGCCAACCGATCAGACTTCCAGCTTCCACGGCGCGCGATAATTTGCCTTGAGGGCCGGTTTGACCTGCTCCTGCCGGACTGTCCAATTGGCTTCGTCCCAGTCGAGCCACGTCCGATGGCGCATCGACAGGTTGGCCAGGATGCAGACCGTCGACGACCGCACGCAGGTCTCGATGTCGCTGATCGGCTTCTCCCGGGAGCGGATGCACTCGATAAAGTTCTTCCAGTGTGGTTCGTTCATCGAATTCATCGCGCGATCGTTCTCGAACGCGAGGGGCTCGATCTTCGACTTCTGGTTGGGGACAACCCAACAGCCCCCCCGGCGAACAATCAGCGTCCCCTCCGTTCCGTGGATCGAGGTCGCGGCCCCGTGACCAAACTGCGGCATCGGATTGGCAGTCCGGCTCTCATAGGTCAAGAGAAATTTCGGGTACTGGAAGGTCGCCATAAGGCTGTCGGGAGTCTCGGTATTGTCATCGACGTAGAGCTTCCCGCCCATCGCCGTGATGGCGGTTGGCATCGGCTCCCCGAAGCACTGGTGAGCCGGATCGATGAGGTGCACCCCCCAGTCGGTCATGAGCCCCCCAGCATAGTCCCAGAAGTAACGGAAGGTCGGGAAGGTGGTGACGCCGACGCCCCAACGGTTGAGGTTGAAGGGAACTTTCGGAGCGGGCCCCAGCCAGAGATCCCAGTTGAGCCCTTCCGGAACCGGTCCGTCGGCCGGCCGGCCCCACCCCTGCTTGCTGGCCGACCCCGCCTGCCACGTGTGGACGAACGTGACCTCTCCAATCAGACCACTGCGGATCAGCTCCGCCGCTTTGAGAAAGTATCCGCCCGACCGCTGCATGGTGCCCGCCTGAACGACTCGCCCATACTTGCGCGCCGCCTGCACCATCAGCCGCCCCTCCTCGACATAGACTGAGGCGGGCTTCTCGACAAAGACGTCCTTGCCAGCCTTACAGGCTTCGATGGTCATGTAGGCGTGCCAATGGTCCGGGGTCGAAATACAGACGGCATCGATCGAGGGATCGGCCAACAGCTCCCGGAAGTCTTCGATGGCCCGAACGGTGTGCCCCGCCTTGGCGGCCGCCGCGACCGCCTTCTCGAGGGTTGGCTTGTAGACGTCGCAGACCGCCGCGGGCTGCACATCCGGAAACTTCATCGAGTGACCAAGATTGCTCGATCCCATGGCGCCCAGCCCGATGTAGCCAACCGCGATACGTTCATTGGCGCCCTTCACCCGGCCAGTGAAGAGCGAGGTGGTCAGCGCCGCCGTCGCTCCCTTCAAAACGGTTCTTCGGTTCATGGTCGTCTCTTCCTCTCTACAGTGGGCCTAGAGCTGGCCAGCAAATGTCCAATGGACAGGTCCAATTGAATGGTCGAACATCCCTGGGCTCGGACCTTGATCCTTGCCCAGTGGGCCATTGCGACTTCTTCAGGAATCTCTCGGGAACCGGCTTGCCCCGATGCGGGCACGATCTTAGATCGACCGACTGGAGGATTCAACTACCGGATCCACTTTTTGCCCGTTGAACCGGTCGTTGACAAAGAACGCCGCTGAGCGACCGTTCACCCCCCCAATTCGACAGTTGGTGAGAAATTGATCGCGTGGAAAGTTCCACCCTCATAAGATGATGAATTCATTTTGGACATCTATTCAACTCTTGAGGTGACTCGCAGAGTCGTGTTCGACAAAAGTATCGAAGGAGAAGGAGAGAGGAATCATGAAATCGATCCACTTTGGAATCAGCCAAACGCTGGGAGGAGTCCTTCTGGCGATTCTGTTGATGGCTGGCTGTCCAGCCATCGGCTTCGCGCAGACAGGAGGGACTCTCGAAGGGCGCGTGACGCTCGGCGGCAACGGGGAGCCCATCCACCACGTGCGGGTGACCATCATCCA
>JBEIJP010000108.1:0-7891 GCA_040380245.1 Acidobacteriota bacterium
CAGTTCTTCTGGTCGAACTACATGGACAACAGTCTGGTCGATGTCGTCGCTGCCCTCTTCTCACTGCTGGTCATGGTCGCGTTCCTGAAGTTCTGGCGGCCGGCCAATCTGCTGCGGGCGGATGGCGGCACGGTGGTCACGAATATTCCAAGCCATTCGACGAGCGCCGTGCTGAAGGGTTGGTCCCCTTTCCTGCTCGCCTCGGTCTTCATCTTCATCGCGGGCTACCCGGCGATCAACAAGTACCTGACGCTCAGTTCGTGGAAGAGGCCGATGCCGGGCCTGCACAACCAGGTGTTGCGGGTCCCGCCGGTCGCGCCCAATCTGCCGGAGGTGGCCATCGTCGACTGGAATCTCCTCTCGCTGCCAGGAACGGCCATCTTTCTCGGGACGATCCTCGCCTCGATCGTTCTGGGACTTTCGCTGGGTCGAACCTGTCGGATTTTCGCCCGGACCTGTCGCGAACTGACCCCGTCGCTCGCCGCGATCAGCTTTATGGTCGGCCTGGCCTATGTCACCCGTTATTCCGGTATGGATACGGTCATGGGGCTGAGCCTGACCAGGACCGGGGTGCTCTACCCCTTCTTCGGGACAATGCTCGGCTGGCTCGGGGTAGCGCTGACTGGAACGGATGCCGGGTCCAACGCCCTCTTCGGCAACCTCCAGAAGGTGACGGCGGAGCAGCTCGGGCTAAGCGCCATCCTCATGGCCTCGGCCAACTCGGCGGGTGGCGTCATGGGCAAGATGATCGACGCACAGTCGATCGTCGTCTCTTCGGCGGCGACCCAGCAGGTCGGCAATGAAGCGGCGATCTTCAAGGCCGTCTTCAAGCACAGTATCGTCCTGGCGTCCCTGGTCGGAATCATCGTCATGCTCTACGCATTCGTCTTCCCACAGCTGATTCCGCAGTAAGGGGCGCAGGCCATTTCGGAATTCACGATCAAGGATGGAGTATTGTTATGTCTGGTAAACTTGCGTCTTGGTTGACCTTCGGTCTGCTAGTAGGAGTAGGGGCGGGTCTGTCTGTCGGTTGGCAGGCGGAGTCGCAAATTCAGGTTCCGCCGGGACTGCGCGCCGAGCGCAATACCTGGACACCGCTGATGGATGTCTTGAAGAAGGATCGGCCGCGGGTGACCGACGAGCAGCTGGCACGCGTTGCGAGGTATCCGATCGAGGCGCTCTGGAACGGCGTGCAGAATCAGGGCTACACGCGGAACTTCGCCAACCACTTCCGACTGACCCAGCCGGGGACGAAACTGGTGGGACGGGCTCTGACCATGCGTTACCTGCCCCTGCGACCAGACATCGACGCGGCGACCCGGCAGCTGGCCAGGGAGGGCGACTGGGACTTCCAGTACAATGTCCGCGCCGGCGAGGACGCCCAGCCAGGGGATGTCATCGTCGTCGAGCTGGGCGGGGCGGTCGATCGCGCGACCTTCCTCGGCGATGTGACCGGCATCGGAATGAAGCAGCGCGGAGTGCGTGGGGTCGTCGTAGACGGCGGGATTCGTGATCTCAACGAGTTTCTCGCGATGAAGGACTTCCCCATCTACTATGTCAACGCCCACGCCTCGGCCATGGCCGATGAGGTTGGCGTCGAATGGAACGCCCCCATCCGGATCGGCCACGTCTCGGTGCTCCCCGGCGATGTCGTGGTTGGAGACGAGGAGGGAGTCCTCTTCTTTCCGCCACAGATTACCGAAGAGGTTCTCAAGTCGGCGGCGCTGACCGTCAACACCGAGAACTTCAAACGCGAAATGATGCGCTCAGGCAAGTATCGCTCGCGTGATGTCTACCCCAAGCTCAGCCCAGAGCTGGAGAAGCGCTACCAGGAGTGGCTCAAGACCAACCCGGTCGACAACTAGACCCAATCGTCCACCAACCGACGGGGCGCCGCGATGGATCGAGCTCCAGGCGAGTCGGCTCAATCGCCACGCCCCGTCGACAACCCCCGTTTCGATTTTTCGCGGCCCGTGCGGTTCCCTGCCCTTGAAACAACCGACAACGCGCTATACACTCAGGGGCGATTAAGAAAGCTCCTCGTCGTGTATCTGGTTACTCTCTTCCCATTACTTTCGTCATGACAGAAAGCTTTTCGTGATCTTTTGCTGCGTGCGCAACCCACCGCAGATCAAGGGCGGCCCTAACCAAGAGGGGACAAAAGGGGATAAGAGAAGAGAGGATCAAAAGATCGCCCAGATCCATAGGTCAGGACCAGGGAGAATCGATGTATGAACAAGCCACCAACGAGCAACTCCGAGCCTCCCGCCAAAACACCCACCCCGGGAAAAGAGAAGTTGCTGGTCGTCGAGGACGACCCCGCCATTCAGCGAATGATCTCGGACTATTTCCGTCGTCAAGTCGGCTATGAGGTGCTGACCGCGGGCGATGGAGAGGTAGGCGCACGAATGGCGCTGACGGAGCAGCCGACGGTCATGATCCTCGACCTCATGCTCCCGCGACTGGACGGGTTGACCGTCTGTCGGCAGGTCCGCGAGCGGTACCCGACGCTGCCGATCATCATGCTGACGGCGAAGGACGATGTGGTCGACAAGGTCCTGGGGCTCGAAATGGGCGCCGACGACTATATGACCAAGCCCTTCAGCCTCCGCGAGCTCGAAGCGCGGCTGAAGAGCCTCCTGCGACGGACTCGCGCCCGGAGCAGCGATCCGGAGGAGAACCAGCAGGCTCCGATCGTCCGCGGCTCGCTGCGCATCGATCCGGCCCGACGCGAGGTGACCATCGCCGGACGCATTGTCGACCTGACCCCCAAGGAGTTTGAACTGCTCTCCCTCTTTGCCGCCCATCCGGGCCGCGTCTACTCCCGAAAGTACCTTCTCGAGAATATCTGGGACTACACCTATAGCGGGTATGACCGGACGATCGACTCGCACATCAACCGACTGCGCGCCAAGATCGAGGAGAATCCGGACGAACCCAAGCTGGTCCTGACGGTATGGGGCGTGGGCTACAAGTTCAATGACGAGTCGGATTGATCACCCGGGAAGCCCCTTGAGAATCGGAGGGGCGATTCAGCGGGTTACGGATCCTCTGGCTTGCCCTTCTTTCCCTTGCGCAATGGCTGGGAGGCGGGCAGCTCGGGAGGTTCCGCACGAGGTGGGGGGGCGGCAGCGGCGGGGGGAGTGCTGATCCGGCTCCGGGTGGCCACCCGTTCCGATCTTTCCAGCCCTTCCGTGGGTGCCTGGGCTGATGTGGACGGTGGGGCGGGCGGCGCCTCACGCGACACGGCCTGACGTTGAACCGGCTCACGAGCGCTGGCGCCACTGGAAGTGGGCGGCCCAGGTGATGGGGGACTGACTCTCGCCGGGGGGGTATTCCTGCTCGCCGGGGGACTGGCGGGCGGAGAGGTGGGCGCAGCCTCCTCCCCAAGTGGGTCGAGATCCGGGATCTCCACCGAGTCGGGGAGAATGTCTCCGCTGAGAGCTCCCAATCGTGCCCGCTCCGAAGCTTGCTGGCTGGCGCGTACGTGCTGCATGCCGCGGATCTCGTCCGTAGGTGGAGGCGTAGGGGGGAATCGCTCCTTCTCCTTCTCCTTGAGGTAGGCGCGCATAAAATCCAGCCAGAAGGGGAGCGCGGCGGAAGCGCCCGCCTCTCCCTGCCCAAGCGTCCGTTTCTGATCGCTGTATCCAATCCAGACTCCACAGACGACGGAGGGGGTATACCCGATAAACCAGGCATCGGTGAAGTCGTTGACGGTGCCCGTCTTCCCTGCCAGTTCGTGCCCCAGTGAAGAGGCCGAAGCGGCCGTGCCATACTGAACTGCCCCCCTCATCAGATCGACCATCTGTCCGGCAACGTACGGAGTCAGGACTTGCTCCCGGCGAGGCTGAGCCTCTTCGAGCAGGTTGCCATCGCGGTCAACCACCCGGACAATCCGGCTGGGCTCGATCCAGCGACCCTGATTGGGGAAGACCGCATAGGCGGCGACCATATCGAGCAGGGGTTCTTCCGTGGCGCCAAGGGCGGAGGGAAGAAACGGGGCCATCGGATTCGGAAGCTTGAGCCGTGTCACCAGGTCACCGGCATTCTTGACGCCGACTTCATCCAGAATTCGGACAGCGGGAATGTTGCGGGAGAGAGCGAGAGCCTGGCGGAGGGAGATCGGCCCCAGATAGGTATTGTCGTAATTGCTCGGGCTCCAATTCCCCCGCTGGAAGGGCACATCATCGACGATATCGTCCGGCTGCATCCCCTGTTCGAGCGCCGCGGCGTAGATAAAGGGTTTGAAGACCGATCCAGTCTGGCGATTGGCCTGGGTCGCGTGGTTGAATTTGGTAGTGGCGAAGTCATACCCGCCGACGAGAGCCCGGATCTGACCTGTTCGGACATCGAGCATGACGAGGGCGGCCTGAACATCGGGTTGCGGCTCGAAGATGACTTTGACCCGTTGGTTGGCCACATCGACGGATCGGATCCGGAAGGGAGCCAGATCTCCGCGCTGAAAGATCGCGGCGGGAGAGCGGCCCACGATCCGGGTCTCTTCCGCGGTCACTGTCGCGCGATATCGCCCAAACGAGACGACCGCACCCCGATCACTGACCTCCCGGACAAGCCCCATGACGATCTCTTCATTCGCTGGAGCCGTATTGCTCCAGGAGGCGTGCCGGTAGCCATCCAGCCGGGCCGAGAGAGCTGATTCCGACTGCCGCCCCCTCGACGATTCCCGACTGCGGGTGACCTTGGCGTCTTTTCCGGCTGGCCCGGCTGGCCCGGCCGATCCCTTGCCCGTCAGAATATTTTCGAAGCGGAACCGCCAGCCGTGGCGGCGTTGGTACTGTTGCGCGCCCCAGCGGACGGCCTTGACCGCCGCGATCTGGGCCTCCTCGTCGAGCGAAGTGTAGACATTGAGTCCCGCGCGGTAGACATCCATCGCGTCTTGCGCGTGCTTTTCGACGAGAAGACGCTGCAGCTCCTGTCGAACCTCTTCGAGGAAATAGGCGTGGGGAGAGCGATCGTTCCGGCCTCGCTGGTCATCTGGATCGAGATCGAGGGGCAGCGCCCTGGCCGCCTGTCCCACAGCTGCCGTAATGAAGCCCGCCTCGACCATCGATTGGAGGACAAGGTTGCGACGCTCCCGGGCCGCTTTCGGACGCGGCAGCGGAGAGTAGACCTGGGGACCCTTGGGAATCGCCGCCAGCAGCGCAAATTGATGGAGCTTCAGTTCACGGAGCGGCTTGCGGAAGTAGTAGTTGGCCGCCGCTTCAAATCCGTAGGCCCCGCCGCCAAGGAAGATCTGATTGCAGTACATCGTGAGGATCTGTTCCTTGGTATAGACGCGTTCGATCTGGAGCGCGAACATCATCTCCTTGATCTTGCGGATGTAGGTCTTCTCGGGCCGGAGGAAGAGGACGCGGGCGAGCTGCTGTGTGAGCGTCGACGCCCCCTGGGCGCGGCGCTGCTGAATGACATTCTGAATCAAGGAACCGATGATGCGGACCGGGTCGAGGCCGAGATGCTCGTAGAAACGGGTATCCTCGATCGCCAGAATCGCCTGCTGGAGTTGTTGAGGGATCTCGGCGTACTCGATGGGGATGCGGCGCTCGAGCGATAGCTCCCCGATCAGGTTGCCATTGCTGGCATAGACGCGGGTAATCTCCGGAGGGCGGTAATCGGCCAGGGCATCGACCTCGACCGCAAAGCTGGTCAGCGAGGAGAAGGAGACCAGGACCAGGCCCGTCAGGGCCCCAGCGAGCAGGGCGAGCACAAGCAGCGCATCAAGCCCACCCCGCTGAAAGAAGAAGGGAACCCGCTGCAACAGCAGTATCGATCTCTTGGTCAGCTCGGACCAAGCCGGTGATGGTGGCGCCGGCAGCGACTCCTTGTGGGGAACCCCCTCCGGCTTTCCTTGCTTCTTCCAGGTCATGGCGAGATTATAACAGGGGAAACGGCGGAAAAGTCCAGACCAAATTGCGGACGTGAAAAACGTCGATTCCGTGTTTTGCTTCTCCCGCTGTGCCCTCGATCGGACAGACCACTCAACAATCGACTGGAGACCTTCGACCATGAATCCGCAAGCCCCCTGCGAAAGATCCTCCGACCGGCGCCAACGGCTCTCTGCTCGACCGCTGCTGATGGCGCTTCCCCTCCTCTTTCTGCTCTCTGCCGTGTCCGTGGGCCACGGCCAGACAACCAAACGGCAGGCGGCCCAGAAGGAGGAGCAGGCGATTCGTCAAGTACTCGATTCCCAGGTCAGCGCCTGGAACCGCGGCGATCTTCTGGCATTTATGGAAGGGTACTGGCGATCGGAGAACCTGACCTTCTTCTCCAGTGCCCGCCGCTTGCGGGGGTGGGAAGCCACCCTGACTCGTTACCGTCAAACCTACCAGGCGGAAGGAAAGGATATGGGGCAACTGGCCTTCTCCGACCTCGACATCGAGCTGCTCGGGCCTGACACGGCCGCCGTTCGTGGGTCGTGGCAACTCCGGTTCCAGAACGGAACCACCTCGGGCGGCATCTACACGCTCCTCTTTCGACGCTTTGGGAATGGGTGGAAGATTACCCACGACCATACCTCTTGAGGATCGATCCTCTTCCCGCCTCGCCGATCACGCAGTGGACCTCGAACCGAGCGCCGGCGCGCGCCTGGGCCGGAAGATGAACGGGAGAGCAGGTTGCGCGGCCCTTCGTCCAGGGGAACCTGTCGGTGGAAACTGCCCCCGGTTGACAGTCTTTCAAGGGCTATAGTAGCTTGGTGTCTGTTCAAACAGGCTACCTGGGTGGGTTCTGCCGACAAGTCTGGCGCCTTGATACATAACCAGGAAGAAACAGGCAAAGAGCGGGCGGCATCGAATCCCGTTTGGCGGCAGGCCATGTTCGATGCTCTTGCCGCGGAATCCAGGCCGGTGGCAGGGAGAGGTCGATCGACCACGGGATCTTTCAGGAAGACCGAGAGAAGAGTGCGAAGTCAGACAAGACACGAGGGAACGCGCTGAGAAGTTTGAAGATCACAATTCCGGAGCGGGGGCTGGAGGCGCTCTTTGGCCCATACGACCAGAACATCAAGTACCTGGAGTCGCTGCTGAGTGTCCGGGTCGGAGGACGCGGAGCCGACCTGATCGTCGAGGGAGAGGAGACGGACGTCGCGGTAGTCGAGCGGATCCTCCGTGACTATGGCCAGCTCTTCACCGAGGGCCGTACCCCTTCGACGAGCGAACTGCGAGAGGCTTTCCGCCTGATCGCGGAGGACAGGGCTTCGTCGCTGCGCGAGTTGCTCACCGGGCAGAAGCGGATCAATCCGGGAGGCCGCAAGCAGGTGACGGCCAAGGGGCCCAACCAGAAGCGGTATCTCGAATCGATCGAGCAGCACGACATCGTCTTCGGGATCGGGCCGGCCGGAACCGGGAAGACATTTCTCGCGGTGGCGATGGCGGTCCAGTTCCTGCTGGCCAAGCGGGTCAACCGCATCGTCCTTGCGCGACCAGCCGTCGAAGCGGGGGAGAAGCTTGGCTTCCTGCCCGGCGATCTCCAGGAGAAGGTCGATCCCTACCTCCGCCCGCTCTATGACG
Source organism: Acidobacteriota bacterium (assembly GCA_040380245.1). GTDB lineage: Bacteria > Acidobacteriota > Blastocatellia > RBC074 > RBC074 > CAIOZW01. The sequence continues at coordinate 7,527 of JBEIJP010000108.1, forward strand.
CCCTCTTCGACCTGATGGATCCCGAGAAGGCGACGCGACTGATCGAGAAACGGGTCATCGAGGTCGCCCCACTCGCCTTCATGCGGGGCCGCACCCTCGCCGACGCCTTCATCATTCTCGATGAAGCGCAAAATACGACCTCTGAACAGATGAAGATGTTTCTCACCCGCATCGGGTTTGGCTCGAAAGCGGTCATCACGGGAGATATCACCCAGATCGACCTGCCGTCAGGCCGTAAATCCGGGCTGATCGAAGCCCAGCGGGTCGTGCAGGGTATTGAAGGGATCACCTTCGTGATGTTCGATGAGCGGGATGTGGTCCGTCATCAGCTCGTCCAGATGATCGTCAAGGCCTACGATGAGCAC
>JBEIJP010000109.1:0-7807 GCA_040380245.1 Acidobacteriota bacterium
ATTACCCTGTCGGTATTACCCTGTCGATATTACCTTGGGTCAATAATGGCCGCGCAAGCCATCTGGCGGCTATGCGCGAAGTATACTGGCAGAGAACTACTTTCGACAATCCCTCAGATTGACTGGAAGAACTTTCCCCTCCTATTTTTTACGTGACTTTTGATGAGTCATGGTGTAATTTTTACATTCTTCGATCGGGCAAATGGAGGCGCAGTCTGTGCAAGTAGAAGCGTAACCTTGTGTATTTGCCACTGTGCGCGACGCCGATCCACGAAGAATCCCCCCTTCGACTTGCTGCCTTCAGCGGTTCGAAGGTGAGGGTCGAACAACGCTCGACAAGACTGGCTCCCTGCGCGGGGCTGGCGAGATCGACGAAAGCTGGAGATCGCTGGAATGAACGAGAAGAATGACACTGGAATAGAGCTGGCTCAGGTGATCCCAAGCCAGACGGCAGGGATGCGGCTATCTGAAAAAGCCCACAGAATCGGAAAATGGGCAGTCAAAGGAATGCTCGCCTGCGGGATGATGATGGCCTGGTCATTACATCTTGTCACGGCAGCCTTCGGGCAGGAGTCAGCTGCCGCCCGACAGTTCGCCCAACCAACCAACCCTGAACGCTTCGTGGAACAAGTCAGGAGAGCGTGGGGGTTGCGAAGCGCCCCCTCTCTCACCAGCGCCGGCGCCTCCCTGCTTCCAGCAACAGCTTTTCCGGAAGAGAGATTACGACAATGGACCTCCCTGGTACTTCCCCGCCTTCGAATTGAGATTCCAACCCCCCCTCAGATCTTCCTACACGAAACCACTTCGCTGATCTACCAGGAGATTGCCAAACGGCTCGGTGTTCGGTATCGGTTCCGTGGTTCGGATGATCGTGGATATGACTGTTCGGGTTTTGTCTGGAAAGTCTTCCAGTCAGCCGGTGGAGATTTCGATCGCGTGGCGGCTCGGACGCTCTGGTCGCAATTGCCGGAGGCCAGCGGCGAGGAGAAGGAGCAGTTTGGGACACTCGTCTTCTTCAACGGTCTTCGCCACGTTGGAATCGTGCGGGACGCCAAGACGTTCTATCACGCCTCTCGAAGTCACGGGGTGACCCTGTCGAGCTACGATGGTTACTGGGGTCGTCGGATCACCGGGTTCCGGCGCGCGCCCGCCATTGCCCCGTAGGACTCCCGTCCCGGCGGCAGGGAGAAGGGGGCTTCCTGGCGGAACGACGAGCCTCGGGGGATTCACGGATGTTCATGCCAAAGGCGTTCACCCTCCCGGTGCTGCTCGCTCTGATCGCCAGCGGCGGAGACAGTGTGGGAAGTCCCATTCCAGTCTGCGTCCCTGGTCCGAAACCTCTCGCCTCCTCAGAGACCCCCTCCATCCCCTGTCAGAGCACCCGGGAATCACCTCAAAGCAATTGGGCGGACATGCCCGTCGAAACTTCTGCGACGTCCGAATCGAGACTCTACGAGGCAATCATGGCACGAATCGGTCTACCCTATCTTCTGGGGGGGACCGATGATCTTGGCTACGACTGCTCTGGATTCATCTGGCGTGTCTTTCTCGAAGCGGGGATCGACCTCCCTCGACGCTCCGTCCGGGAGATGTGGGAGCGACTCCCAGCGATCGAGGAGGGGCAGGAAGGGGAGTTCGGGGTGATTGTCTTCTTCAGCGGCTTGACCCACGCCGGAATCGTTCGTGACGCCCACTCCTTCTATCACGCGTCCAGCTCACAAGGAATTGTCCGGTCCTTCTTCAGCGACTACTGGGGAGCACGTGTCACAGGGTACCGCCGGGTTCCTCTTTCCCGTTTGGGCGCGACCAGACCGCGATGGAGCCGCCAGCGAAGCACGACCACTCCCCCGTCCCGCCAGCCCTCTCCACGCGGATCGACCGATCGCGACCGCCCCTGAGTCTGCTTTCCGCCGGAGGCGACCTCAACGATCGGAGGGTCTCGCGCTAAAACCGGGCGTTTGGACCTTTCGATCCCGCGGCTCCCAGACGACGACGATCTTCTCGATATTGATGTGACAAGTCACCCCTTCCTTTTCAAGGCTGAGAATGTTTCCCTCGATGCGGGTCACACGGCCGCTGATGGTCGCCCCTTCACAGGTGACGTCGATCTCTTTGCCCATTTGTGATTCAAGAAAATTCTTCACAGGTACTCCTTGGTCCATTTCTCCCGCTCGTCGGCCTGGGTCTGCGCCTCCCCGAGATGGCTCGTTGAGGTTCGCTGTCTCGGTCTATGTCGGTGGGGCCTTGACGAAACCACGGTCGATTGTACCGCATTGAACTGTGTTACGTGAATTCAACCTGGCGTGTGTTGGAAGATGCGGGTAGAATGTTCCAGGTGATACAGAAGTCGTCGGATATTGCCCCGACCTGAGTGGCGCGAGGTCAGACCCTTCGTCCTGCCGTTCGTCATTGGTGGTGTCCGAGAAGATGCTCCCGGGCGCTCCCTGGTGAATGATTGAGCCGATCGATCCAGGGAACGCGCCCCAACAAGCCAGATCGTGTCAGAAAGAGGTGCTATGAAGGCCATTGTTGTCGAAGAGAATGGTGGGCCAGACGCGCTGGTGGTCCAGGAGAGGCCGATCCCGACAGCGGGTGTCGGCGAGGTGGTGATCCGGCAGACCGCGGTTGGGGTCAACTACATCGATATTTACCACCGCACCGGGCTCTATCCGCTGCCACGCCCTTTCATTCCTGGGATGGAAGGGGCGGGCAGAGTCGAGTCGATCGGCCCGGAAGTGACCGGGATCGCCATTGGAGACCGGGTCGCTTACGCGATGCAGATCGGCGCCTATGCGGAGTATGCCGTCCTCCCCGCCTGGAAAGCGGTTCCCCTTCCAGCGACCGTCAAGGATCAAGAAGCAGCAGCCCTCATGCTTCAGGGCATGACAGCCCACTATTTGACGACCTCGGTTTATGCGGTCGGACCTGGCCAAACCGCCTTGATCCTGGCTGCGGCAGGTGGTGCTGGGCTTCTCCTGGTGCAACTGGTCAAGCGATTCGGTGGCCGGGCCATTGGTGCAGTCTCTACTCCCGCTAAGGCGGAGCTGGCGCGTCGTGCCGGCGCAGACGATGTTATCCTCTACACCGAGCAGAATCTGGTTGAAGAGACAAGACGGCTGACTGGCGGACAAGGGGTCCAGGTCGTCTATGACTCAGTTGGTCAGGCAACGTTTCAGCAGAGCCTTGAATGTCTGGCGCCGCGGGGAATGCTGGCGCTCTACGGTCAATCGAGTGGACCAGTGGCGCCCTTCGATCCTGGTCTGCTCGCGCAGAAGGGGTCTCTCTTCCTGACCCGACCCAGTCTGGCGCATTACGCGGCGACCCGTTCGGAGCTTCTCTGGCGATCTGGCGAGCTCCTCACCTGGCTCGACCGTGGGGAGATCTCCCTGCGTATCGACCGATCGATTCCGTTGTCGGAGGCCGCGGCGGCCCACCGTGCTCTGGAGGGCAGACAGACAACGGGGAAGATCGTTCTGCTTCCCTCAACTTGATCTCCAATCACCACTCCAGCGTCAGACGACAACAGGACACTCGTCTCCTGACGCCGGTCAGATCGAAGGAAACGAAGCGCGTGATGGAACAGCCCACTCCGGCCTACCCGATCCAGCGTCCTGGCAAGCGATCATGGCTCCCCCCTGGTCCCCCACCATCCACCGACCGGATTGTCTGGCTCTTGTGGGGATTCTCTCTCCTGGGTGGAACGCTCTATCTGCTGATCCCGTCAAGCATCGAAGGGCCTGCCCGAGTAACGATCAAGGGACTGGGGGTTGGTTTGCTGGCAGCCATGGTGTTTCGCGTCATCCAGCGGCTTTCCCGACCTGCCGACGGATGGATCCTCGCCGTGGCGCTGAGCTTCTCCTGCCTCGGAGACCTGTTCCTGGCAATCAAAGGAACTTTTTTGCTCGGACTGGCCTCCTTCCTGGTAACCCATCTTCTTTATCTGGTGCTCTTCGTGCGGAACTGGCGACGTCCACTGCGCCCATCAGGAAGGCGACTGGCCATCTCGATCTTCGTTCTCCTCTTCAGCCTCTTCTATTCCCAGTGGCTCGCGCCGACCCTTGGCTCTCTGGCGCTGCCCGTGACCCTCTACATCTGCGCCATCACGGTGATGGTGGTGGCCGGACTGTGGAGCAGCTTCTCCGCTTCGTGGGTCTGGGTGGGCGCCGTGCTCTTTCTTGTGTCGGACGCGATCCTGGCCGCAGACCGCTTCCACGGAAAAGTCCCCTTCGCCGGATTTCTGATCTGGGCGACCTACTACCTCGGGCAGTATGGAATCGCCCTGGGTATCGTGCACACGCACTGGTCGCTCTCCAAAAAGGAGCTCTCTTGAAGCTGGAACTGCTCTCTCCGACGATGCGTGATGGAGCCAGGATCTTTGTCTATCACTGGCAACCTGACTATGAGATCGGGCGCGGGATCGTCCAGATCGTGCACGGACTCGCGGAGCACGCCGGACGGTACGAGTCCCTTGCCGAGGCCCTGACGCAGGCTGGCTATCAAGTCTTTGCTCACGACCTCCGTGGCCATGGAAGAAGCGTCGATAGCAGGGAAGAACTGGGCTGGATGGGGGAGAGGGAGAGTTGGCAGCGACTGGTCGACGATACGATCGAGTGCTGCCAGTCGGCTCGGCAACGCTATCCGCAACTCCCTCTCTATCTCTTTGGCCACAGCCTTGGGAGCTGGATCGCGCAACAGATCCTTTTTGAGGCGCCAGACCTTCTCGACGCGGCGATCCTCTCGGCCCCCTCCGGAGAGTTTCCTCTCCTCGCCCGCCTTGGGCGCTGGATCGCGAGGCTGGAGCGATGGCGAGTTGGAAAGAAGGGTCGGAGCGATCTTTTGAACCGGCTGACATTCGAGGACTTCAATCGCCCCTTTGCCCCTAACCGGACGGCGTTTGACTGGCTTTCACGCGATGAGCAGGCCGTCAACCGCTACATCGCCGACCCGGCGTGCGGGTTTGTGGCGACCACACAATTCTGGGTCGACTTTCTCGACGCGATGGGGCGGATCGTCGACCCCGCGAATCAGGCGCGAATCCGTCGCTCCATTCCTCTCTACCTCTTTTCGGGTCGGAATGATCCTGTCAACCGGCAAGGGCGGGGATGTGAGCGACTCGCCGAGACCTATCGAACGATGGGAATCCGCAACGCCAGCTATCGACTCTACCCCCAGGCTCGTCACGAATGTCTCCACGAAACCAACCGGGAAGAGGTGATCGAGCATATTCTCGAATGGCTCGATTGCCTGCGGGCCTACCAACGGGCCGCGACAACCGTCGAGATGGGCTCCTCTGAGCATTGATTCGACCTCAGCGCCGGCTCATTCGAGGTCTTGTCGGGGAACCCATCCCTGATGTCGGTCAAACTGGACGTGAGACCATTCCATAGACCCTTCCCCGGCCCGTTGGCCAAGCATCCGGACTTTTCCTCCAGCCGGAATCGAAGCTATCCTGGCGCACTCTTTGCCGGGACAGGCGAGAAGTGGAAGGTTGGCGATCGTGGCCGACATCATCATTCCGGCGGACTCATCGGGCAGCGACTCCGGGTCGGGTGGTGACGATGCCTGGTCGTCTGCGTCGGGTGAAGCCGAATCAATCGCCTGGTCTGGTTGCTTCCTGTCGCGCTGGATCCATTCGAGCATCCGGTCCGCCGCTTCGTTCAAAGGAGCGAGGATCTCCTTGCCTCCAACCAGGTAAGCAATTCCCAACAACAGAATCGGACCCAGCACCATTCCAGCCAACGAGGAGAGCAGGTCCCTTTTGGTGAGCATGTCGGTCTTTCCGTTTCTTACTCGTAGCGCAGAGCGACAATCGGGTCGAGGCTCGACGCCTTCCAGGCTGGCCACAGGCCAAAGATCAGGCCGATTCCCACGCTGGAGAGCAGTCCGACGACCGGCGCCCAGAGGGGCACATAGGACGGCAGAATCAATTTGATGATCAACGTTGCCAACCAGCCAATCACCAGGCCGATCAGCCCCCCCATTCCAGTCAACGTCATGGCCTCGATCAGAAACTGCCACATGATGTCGCGGCGCCTTCCCCCGATCGCCTTGCGAATTCCGATCTCCCGGGTCCGCTCGGTGACGGAGACGAGCATGATGTTCATGACGCCGATCCCCCCCACCAGCAGCCCAACCGAGGAGATTGCCACCATGGCGATGGCCACGCCAAAGGTGATCGATCGGAACGTATCGATGATCGAATCGGCGGTGGCGATCCCAAAGTTGTTCGGCTTATCGAGGGCAACCTGACGGCGTACGCGCAGGAGTTCGGTGGCTTGATTGATCGCTGACTGCATCATTCCGGCTCGCGCGATCGCGAGAATGAAGACATCCTCCGCGTTGGGCTTGAGTTTGACCGCAACGGTATAAGGGACGAAGATGACATTGTTCTCGTCGTTGCTCCCCTCTCCGCCCCCGAAGAGCTGTTCGCGCTTCTCCAGCACCCCAACCACCCGAAACTCCCGCCCCCCAATCGTCAACAATCGGTCGAGGGGGTTGAGGAGGGGAAAGTACTGCTCGGCCACCGTCGCGCCGATGACACAGACCGTCTCCCGCCGCTCATTCTCCAGTCGAGTGAAGAACCTCCCCGCCGAGATGATCCAGATGCCAGTCTGTTCATACTCGGAGAGGGTTCCCTGCAGGCTGACCGCCGCCGACTCCTTCCCCCATGGCCTTGACCGAGATCTTCTGCCCAAAGTAGTCGTTGGTGATATTGAGCAATGGAACCGCTTGCGTGACGGACGGCAGCTCGGAGATGGCCACCGCGTCGTCGTAGGTGAGGCTCTTCCGCATCCGCTCTTCGCGCGTCGGCGGCCCAAACCGCACGCCCGATTCGAACTTGGTAATGAAGATGGAGTTGGTCCCGAACGATTCGACCTGTTTGGTGACGGCATAGTCGATCCCGCTGATGATCGACGCGATCGCCATGACGGTGACGACCCCAATGACAACCCCGAGCACTGTCAGAAACGAACGGAGCTTGTTGGCGTTGAGCGTCGAGAGCGCCATCCGGAGATTTTCATAGATATCGCTGCGGATCAGTTTCATGGGGATTGCTCACTCCGTTCGTAAGGCGACAATGGGATCGAGGAGGGCCGCTTTGCGTGCAGGAAGGATCCCCGACATCACCCCAACCAACCCAGAAATCGTGACTGCCACAATGACCGCGGTCACCGAGAGGTAGGTAGGGAAGAAGAGCGCCGTGATCAATCGTCCGGCCAGCCACGCCAGGAGGACGCCGACGGCGCCGCCAATCGCCGAGAGGGTCACCGCCTCGATCAGAAACTGGCGCAGGATGTCCCCCTGTCGGGCGCCGAGACTCTTCCGGATGCCAATCTCCTTGGTGCGCTCGGTGACGCTGACCAGCATGATGTTCATGATGACGATGCCACCGACCACCAGCGCGATTCCAGGAACCGCGATCGCGGCAATGAAGATCGGCCCCAGAATCTGGTCCCGCACCTCCATGATCGCGTCCGGCGTGTTGACCCCAAAGTTGTCTTTCTCCTGATAGCCCAACCCGCGACGAACCCGCATCAGGGATCGAACCTCCTCGACCGCCTCGCTGAACCGGTTATCGTCCTTCGCTGTCCCGACAATATAGAATCCTCTTTGCCGAACCGGGGGGCCAAAATTCTTGATGTAGGTGCGGAGGGGCAGGTTGATGTAGATGTCCTGGGGGCGCCCAAAAACGGTTCCCTTGGCCACGGCGACGCCAATCACCCGGTAGGGCATTCCACGAATCGAGATCTCCTCCCCGACCGCACCGCCATTGGGAAAGAGCTTATTCGCGACATCCGCGCCGAGG
>JBEIJP010000110.1:0-7779 GCA_040380245.1 Acidobacteriota bacterium
GGCGTTGGCGCTCGACCCGGGAAATCTGGCGGCGCTCCAGTTTCTGGCCGGGCGGTCGATCCGGGAGGGTCGCCCGGCGGAGGCGATCCCGCGATTGCGAACGGGGCTGACAACCGCCCCGAAGCAGCCGGAGCTGTGGGGTCTGTTGACCGAGGCGCTCCTTCGCCAGGCCGCCGCCGAGCCGGGCGACAAAGAGCGCCGGCCCTGGCTGGACGAGGCGATCCGCAGCGCGACGACGCTGACCTCGCTGCGGGAGGAGGCGGCGACGCTCGAGCTGCTCGGACGCGCCTACCTTGCCGCGGGCCGCTATCCTCAGGCGGAGAATGCGCTGACGCGCTCCCTGACACGCGCTGAGCAGCCTGGTCCAAGCCTCTACTTCCAACTGGGATTTGTCCTGGTCCAGCTCAAATCGTGGAAGCGGGCGATCGAGATGTTGACCCGAGCCGACCAACTCGCGCCACGGCAAGTGCCGACCCTCTCGCTGCTCGGATTCGCTTACGAAAGCGACCGACAGTACGCTCTCGCCATCGAGGCCTATCGACGCGCCTACGTGGCCAGCGGCGAGACCGACCCAGAGCTTCAGCGGACGCTCGAACGGTTGACTCCCCTCGTCTCCCTCCCCCAGAACTGAGGGCACGGCCCAGGCCCGCCGCGCCACGATCTCTTCTGGCCTCCTCCTTGGACTTTGCAAGGACGTCAAGTGGTTGTTGTCGTCAATGGGATCGATTATGCTGAGACGTCCGAATGGACCCCAATCCAAATCTGTCAAAGGGTGAGGAGAGCACACCCGGTGGGAGCATCAACGTGCAGATCGTCAAGCTGATTTCCAATCGCCCGACTCCCAGACAATGGAGACGTACCCTGATTGTCGGGGGGGGCGTTCTTCTCCTCTTCGCGCTGCTCCTCGGCCATCGCCAGGCGGCTGGGCGCAGTGGGACTGCGGGATCGGAGGACAAACTCTTTCGGGGCTACCTGGTGGCCATGGAGAAGGTCCGCCAGCATCATGTCGAAGAGGTTGGGTACGAGCAGATGACGACGGGGGCGGTCCTCGGGATGCTCCGTACGCTCGATCCCCACTCCAACTTCTACGACCGGAAATCGTTCGAGGAGATGCGGCTCGAACAGCGCAGTCAGTATTACGGGATTGGCGCGACAATCCAGCAGCGCTTCGGAGGCGTCTACATCACCGAGCCATTTCGGAACACGCCGGCGCTGCGGGCGGGGTTGCGCTACGGGGACCGGATTGTCGCCATCGACGGGAAGCCCGCGACCGACTGGGATTCGGACCGGGTGCGGGATCACCTGCGGGGGGAGTTGGGAACGCGGGTAGCGGTGACGGTCGAGCGGGTCGGACTGGCCGAGCCGTTGACGGTGACGATCGAACGGGGCGCGGTCGACCTGCCGTCGATCTCCGGGACCTTTCTGGTCGCCCCGAAGATTGGGTATGTCGCACTCTCGCGGGGGTTCCACTCGACGACCTCGGATGAGCTGACCAGTTCGATCGAGAAGTTGAAAGCGGCGGGCATGAGCTCGCTGATCCTCGACCTTCGGGGAAACCCTGGGGGCTTCCTCGACCAGGCGATTCGGGTATCGGACAAGCTCCTGCAGGAAGGGCAGACGATCGTCTCGGTGCGGGGGCGGGAGGGGCGAACCGCGACGCGCGACTGGAAGGCGGAGTCGGGATCGCCAGAGACCTTTCCGATCATCGTACTGATCGACGAGGGTTCGGCCTCGGCGTCGGAGATCGTCGCCGGAGCGATCCAGGATCACGATCGCGGGCTGATCATCGGAGAACCAAGTTTCGGAAAGGGGCTGGTCCAGACGATCTTCCCGCTGCGGAGCGGCGCCGGGCTCACCCTGACGACGGCGAGGTACTACACGCCGAGCGGCCGGCTGATCCAGCGCGACTATTCGAGCGGGTCGGCCTATGAGTACATCTTCCGACGCCAGGCCGCCGGGGAGAACGGCAAGGGGATGACCGAGACGCCAGCCGCGCCGGCAACCTACCAGACGAGCCTCGGACGATCGGTCTTCGGCGGCGGAGGGATCACGCCGGACCTCCGGGTCGAATCGGAGGAGATCAGCGCCGAGCAGGGGCGCCTCTGGACCACCGGGCTCTTCTCGTTTGTCCGGCAGCTGCTCGGCGGGCAGATCCCCGGAGCCTCCGCGTTTCGCCAGGGTCCGCTGCAGCTTGATCACGAGCCGCAGGCTGACGAGCTGCCGGTGAGCGACGCGGTGATGGAGGCCTACCGTGCCCACCTGCGCCAGTTCATGCGGGACAACCCGACGCTCGGGTTGACCGAGGAGATGGCGACGACCCATCACGAATGGGCTCGCCGGAAGATTCGGGAGGAGGCCCTCATCGCCTTCTACGGCGCGGACAAGCAGCGACAGATGACGACGGCGACCGACCCGCAACTGCAGCGCGCGATCCAGGAGATGCCGCAGGCTGCACAACTTGCGGCTCGCGCCGAACAGGCCCGCAAGCAGGCTCGCCGCTGAGGGGGCGTCGCCCCCCTCACGGCAACCTCGCCACCCTCCCCAGAATGATCATGGTCTACTCGATCTCCGCTGATGGCGGAGATGCGGAGGACTCGGCGCGCTGATATCGCTGGTAGAGATAGGAGATCAGCAGGAGGGTCGCGCCGAGCACCAGGAACGAGAAGATCCGGTAGAGCTGCCCGAGCCCCGAGAGGTCGAAGAAGAAGACCTTGACGATGGTCGTCAGCATCAGTGCCAGGCCGAGCGTTCGGAGCGGTCGATTCGATCGCCCGATGCCAATGCCGATCATCACGCCGGCCTGCAGGGCATAGAGCACGGAGAGGAGCAGCTCTCTCCCCAGCTCGGCATCGAAGGTGGAGAAGAGGGAGAGGGCTTCGAGACGCGCGAGCAGCGGGCCCTGCACCTCGAAGCGCAGCCCGACCAGAATCGTCAACTGGCCGAGAGTCAGCAGTGCGTGGGGGAGGAGGCGACGCTCCCAGTGCGAGCGGATCCTGGCGCTGCGGCGATCGGCGCGATAGGCGAGCAGCAGCGCGCTGGCCAGGGCGATGAAAGCGCCGAAGAGGGGATTGAGGAGCGGCCACTGCCAGGAGGCGAGCTCGGCGTGTCCCCCCTGTTCGAGGAGGATCCCGCCGGCGCTGAGCAGCAGGATCGGCCCGACCAGACGGGGGAGTGACCTCCCGGCGGCGACTCCCGCGATGAGGAGTCCGCCCCCACTGAGGCTCCAGAGCAGACTCAGCAGGCTCCGCTTCCACGTCTCCAGCCAGAGAACCCCTCCGCGTCTCTCGACAAGAGGATCGAGCAGCGTCCGGAACTGATCGATCCGCTGATCAAAATAGTCAGTCGTATCCAGGGAGACCCAGAGCGTGGCCAGGAGGACGGCGCTCAGGACCGGCAAGCCCCTCCAGATCTCCCCTTCCCAACGGTCTGCCCGTGTCGGGGAATCGGCCGACGGACGGAGAGGCCATTGCTGGGAGGACCAGGCCGCGAGCAGCAGGCAGATGAGCAGGGCGAGCATCGATCCACCGCGCAGATTGAAGATCGGGATGAAGGAGGTGGCCTGTCCGGAGGAGTAGGCGGCGGCGGAGAGATCGATCCCAATCCAGTGGGCGACGGCGATCAGAAAGACGAGGCCGGCCGCGATCCGCGTCATGCGGCGACCCGTCGACCATCCGAGGATGGCGAGAAGAGCCCCCTCGATCGCCCAGCCAATGGTCACCCACTGCTGGTCCAATTGGATCGGCAGGGCCACGGTCCAGCAGAGCACGGCCAGGCCAGTCAACGTCCGCTGAAGATAGTGGTCGCCTGTCTCCCAGCGCCTCACCCAACGGCCCAAGCCGAAATGGAAGAGACCGAGGACGACCGCCATCGCGCCTTGCCACTCCTGGTGGTTCGCCTCGAACAGGTCGTGCAGGGCAATGCCATAGAGCCCTCCGTTCGCAAAGAGCAGCAGGCCATCCCACTGACTCGCCCCGACTCTGCGGGTGAGGATCGAGACGACCGGCACGAAAGCGAAGACGAGAAAGAGCAGCGTGAAGAAGAGGACCGTCTCCGCAAACTTCTCCGAGTCGTACCAGGTGACCCACCACGCGGCGCTGAGGAAGGTGGTCCCGAAAAATGCCAGCCAGGCCAGGATCGGCCATCGCCGCCAATGGGCCACCGCCAGCACTCCCAGATCGAGGAGCAGCAGGTAGCAGAAGAGAACCGTCTGGTTCTCCTCGCCCGACGAGAGAAGGAGCGGAGTCAGAAACCCGCCAATCAAGCCGAGGACGGCCATGGCCAGGGCATCGTTCCGGACGGAGAGGAGCACCGAGAGGATCGTCACTCCCGTCATCAGCGCAAAGGCCGTCTGACTCCCGATCAGTCCGTAGAGCACCGAGGCGGCCTGGATCGTCAGGTAGAGGATGGCAATGCCACCCCCCGACAGCCCCTGGCCGTAGTGGCGGTAGCCGCGGCGTGCCATCCGCTCGCCCCAGAGCAGCAGGGCGGTCCCGCCGGCCCCGGCCAGCAGCACCCGCGCCAATGGCCCCATCCATTGATGCTCGATGGCGTACTTGAGAAAGAAGCCGATCGAGAGGATGACGGCGACAATCCCGATCCGATTGAACCAGTTGCCCCCGATGGCCCGCTCGAGCTGCTCCCACCCGATTCCCCTGCCCTTTCGCGCGGCGACACTGGGGGATGGCCGAGGGGGAGCGGTGGTCGGAGCCGGCGGCAAGGGAGGCGCGGCCGGTTTGGCGAGGCGTGGCCCGGGCTCCGTGCGCTCCGCCAGGGCTTGCTCAACGGCGTAGAGGCGCACGATCTGCTGACGCACGATCTCTTCCAGATCGAGCACGCGCGCCAGGAGTTGCTCGTAGGTGGCCTCGCCCTCCCCGACTGGTCCTGCCGGGGTGGACTGCTCCTCGACCGGCGAGGAGGCGTCACTGGGACGGTTATCATTCGACAAGGGGGAAGACCTCCTGCTTTCCAGCCGCCTGGGCGACAGAGTCGGACACCATTGACCGGGCTCTCCATCCCAGCGGGTGCGCGTCGTCCATCCGTTGCCGGTAATGGTACAATCCGGGTCGTGTAGAGATGATGATCAAGAGCCGAACGGACCGGACAGATCAGCCGAAGGAGGAAGAGGAGGGATCCTCCGACGGACGACTTGGAAGGCACTGCCCCTCCCCATCCTATTCATTTTCTCATTTTCATTGACTCATTGGTGAGGAGGTCACCGTCCCCTATGTCCCATCCACCATCCACTGCGCCAGCTGCCTCCGGGCCCCTCCCGGGACCCTGGACCGAGACGACGCTGCGTGTTCGCTACGCCGAGACCGATCAGGCAGGGGTCGTCTACCACTCCAACTATCTGGTCTGGTTCGAGGTGGGACGGGTCGAGCTCTGCCGGGCTTATGGATTCAACTACCGCGACATGGAGACCGAAGCCGATTCCCTGCTACCCGTCACCGAAGTCCGCGCGACCTATCGCCTGCCTGCTCTCTACGACGACCTGATCCAGGTTCGCACGCGCCTGCTGACGCTGCGCAGCCGCGCCGCCTCCTTCGGCTAGGAGATTCGCCGCGTCGCCGATGGCCAGCTCCTCGCCGAGGGCGAGACGCGCCATATGGTCATCGACCGCCAGGGCCGCGCGCGAACGTTCCCGTCCCGCTACGCGGCCTACCTGCGGCAGCCGAACGAGGATCAGACTACTGCCTGACGCGGTTGGGCGGAATCGGTACGGGCTGGTTCTCCCCTCCGCCAAAGACCTCGCGGAAGGCTCCAATGCTCGAGAGGACGGAACTCGTCTCGACCGGCATGAAGACCACCTTCGAGTTGCTCGACTTGGAGAGATCGCGGAGCGACTCGATGTACTTCATCATGATCAGGTAGTGGGCTGGATTGCCCTGCCCGGCGGTAATCCCCTGGGCAATCATCTGAATCGACTCGGCCTCGGCCCTCGCCGCCGTCAGCCGCGCCGTCGCCTGCCCCTCGGCCTGCAGGATCGCCGACTGCTTCTCGCCCTCGGCCCGCGTGATCGAGGCCTGCTTCTCGCCCTCGGCGCGGGCAATCGACGCCTGCTTCTCCCCCTCCGCCTGCAGGACAACGGCGCGACGGTTCCGCTCCGCCGTCATCTGCTTCTCCATCGTGATGCGCACGTCCTCGGGCGGCGTGATGTTCTTCAGCTCGACCCGCGTCACCTTGACGCCCCATTTGTTGGTCGCGTCCCCAAGGCTCCCACGCAGCTTGGTGTTGATCGTGTCCCGCGACGAGAGCGCGTGGTCAAGGTCCATCTCCCCAATGACATTGCGCATCGCCGTGATCGTCAACTGGATGATGCCGCCGACGAGGTCGCTCACCTCATAGACCGACTTGGTCGGGTCGGTGATCTGCCAGTAGATGACCGAGTCGACGAGGATCGTCACGTTGTCACGGCTGATGACCGGCTGCGGGGGCAGGTCGGTGAACTGCTCGCGAAGGTCGATCTGCGTCACCCCCTGACGCTGTCCGGACCAGAAGACCGCCCGGGGTCGTTCAAAAAATGGGACAACGATCTGGAGGCCGCTCGTCCCGAGTCGGTCGAACTTTCCCAACCGTTCGATAAGGATGACGCTGGCCTGTGGAACAATACAGATCGTCTTCGCCGCGATGAAGAGAACGACCAGTGCGACTACCAACAATGCGAACACCGTCTCCATTTTCTTTCTCCTCTTCTTGATCCGATCCCCAGGATGGCCGGCAGGCCTGATCCCAGCCTCAAAAGAGCGGCTGACGACGGGCCGTGCGCCGGACGTAGATCGAGTTGCCTTCGAGCCGATCGACTTCGACGAGATCCCCCTCGGTGAGAGGCGCCTCGCCCTCGACGGGATAGGCGGTCCAGACCGCGCCGTAGACCTTGACGGCCCCCTCATGGAGAGCGCCCTGGCTCGGCTCGACGACGGTTCCCGTCTGACCAATCATCGTCTCGACGCCGGTCAAATGGGGGGTCCCCTCCCGGCGCCGGTTGAGAAAACGTTCGAAGATGGTGCGTGAGCCCGCCAACAGGGCAAGCGAAACACCGAGAAAAACGATCAGCTGCGCGGCGATGCCTCCCCATCCGGTCGCGGCCAGCAGCCCTGCCACCAGGGCTCCCACCGCGAACCAGAGCAGAAAGAAGCCGGGGGTCATGACCTCGCCCACCAGAAAGATCGCCGCCAGGAGAACCCAGACCAGCCAGAGATATGCCATATTCCTTCCCGGAAGAATCGATTCGCGGGGCCATCGCCCCGCCCCTCTCTCGTCTTCGGCTTCAGCCGAAGAGAGCGCTTCTATGCTATCGCAGACACGAGATGGGGGCCAATCAGATTCTGCCTCCCCGCTCATTCGATCATACGACGCGCCACAGGCCGGCAGCAAGGCCTGACGCGGCCAGCCACTCAGACTACCTGCGCCAGACCACCAGGGCCTGACTCTGAGCCGGAATAGTATAGAACGGCAGCATCATCCCGTTGGCGTTCGATGAATGGACGAAGCGCATAATCGCGAAAGTACGCCGAACACACTTTGCGCGCCTTGGCGTTGAAAATATATATGGCTATTATTGCCATCTAATGTTAGCTATGATAGCCACATTTATGAAAGGAGCCAGGATGAAAGCGGTCAAAATCGCCGAACTGAAGAATCGCCTCAGTAATTATCTGAATGACGTCAAGGAAGGTGAGGAAATTCTGATCAAGGACCGGGATCGGCCTATCGCCAGGATCGTCCCCATTAAGGTGGACAGTCCAGATGAAGAGATGATGTCACTGGCAGCTCAGGGCA
>JBEIJP010000111.1:0-7680 GCA_040380245.1 Acidobacteriota bacterium
GGCAATGAGTCGAGAAGAAGACTGAATACGCTTATATACACACCGCTGGAGCACATCGGGTTTTAGGATCTCAGCGTGATGTCTGGGCACCGTTGTAAACATGCGGAAGTTGCCATTGGCTTGAAACACTTTGGCGAGAAACGTAGCCTCCGATGGAAGCTCGGCTAACACTTGTTGTGGTCGATTGATCCAAACAGCCTCTGGCAGGGACTGAATCGCCTGCCAGAGGCTTCACTCATGACACACTAGAGGTGAGGGGGCTCTCCCCAGTACCGTGCTTTATGAACGCCCCGGATAGTCGGTATAGCCCTCCTTGCCGGGCGTGTAGAAGGTCGCGGGATCGGGATCCGCGAGGGCCTCTCCTGCCTGGAGCCTCTCCACCAGATCGGGGTTGGAGATGAATGGCCGCGCAAAGGCGATCAGGTCGGCCGCTCCACTCTGCAGGTCGGCCTCGGCGCGCTCCCGATCATAGCCGCCCGAGAGGATCACTGCCGCGCCGCCGTGGTCGCGGAACGTTTTGGTGATCGCCGCGACCGTCGCCGGCTCCGGGTGCGGCGCGCCCATCGAGGAATGGTCGACGAGGTGCACGTAGGCCAACCCGAGATGGCCCAGTTCCGCGGCCAGCCGCGTGTACTGCTCGGCGATTCCCTCATATCCCCCGCTCATCTCGTTGAAGACTCCGTAGGGAGAGAGTCGTATCCCCGTCCGCGAAGCCCCGATCGCGCGGGTGACGGCCGCGGCCACGTCGAGGGCAAAGCGGTTGCGGCGCAGAGGATCCCCGCCGAAGGCATCGTCGCGTTGGTTCGACCCGGGATCGAGGAACTGGTTGATCAGGTAGCCATTGGCGCCGTGCAGTTCGACTCCGTCGAAGCCGGCTTCGATCGCCAGCGTGCTCGCCCGCGCGAACTCGGCGATGGCGGTGGTGATGTCGGCGATCGTCATCTCCCGCGCCAGGTCGTGCGGCTGCTCCCCCTGTTGATCCGTCCACATCGCTCCGCCCAGGGGGACTGCCGAAGGCGCGACCAGCTCCGCCCCGGCCGGCAGGTTGAGACGGCTGCCCACTCGACCGACGTGCATCAACTGCAGGAAGACGCGGCCTCCGCCGGCGTGCACCGCCTCGGTCACCAGGCGCCAGCCCTGCCGCTGCTCTTCGGAGAAGAGCCCGGGGATCCGCGCGTAGCCCAACCCGTTCGGCGAGGGCGAAGTCCCTTCGGTGACGATCAGTCCGCTCGAAGCACGCTGGCCGTAGTACTCGGCCATGAGGCTGTTGGGCACGTTGCCCAGCGCTCGACAGCGCGTCATGGGCGCCATGACGACGCGATTGCCGAGGGTGAGATCTCCCAGCGACATGGATGAAAACAGTTTCATAGCAAACTCCTCGTGATGTGCCTCCCGCGCACTCGGGTAAGCTCGGCGGAGAGGCTCTCCAATTTGAACGTTTCTTCTGATTGGACGATTGGAACGATTCGGCTGGAGTTGATTGTGATCCAGGCGAGAAAGTTACGCACGAACGATGATCTTCGGGACAGTCGACCCGTCACTGATCCGATTCTCAAGAGAGTTGGGCGATGCGCCAGACGGAGGTTGCGAGACTGGCCAGCTGCTTTTGCCGGGAAACGAGTCGATCAGGCAGCCAGTCGGCGTTCTCTTCCGCCAGTTTTTGGGTCAGACGCAGGCGACTCTGTTGCAGGACAGGGCGCTTTTCGGTGTAGGGCTTGTTGCCGATCTCCTTGTTCTTGCCCGCCTCCAGCATCACCATATTCGCCAGTCGATAGACCAACGTCTCCAGATCGCGGTCGGGAAAGGCATCCCAGCCGGCTTCTGGCGATTGTGGCAGGACGTGCTCAATCGTGTAACTGGGGGAGTCGGGGTCAAAGTCGATGCCGCCCGCTTGTCTCTCCAGTTTGGACAGGATGTAGCGCACGATCCTGGCGTTGCGGCTCTGGGTGGTTTTGAGCACCTTTTCGCTGAAGTCCGCCTTGAAGGCGTCGTCGCCCGGATAGATTGGGCGCAAGGCAGAAAGCGCTTGCGCAAGGTTGGTGATTTCGCGGTCGTGCAACCGCAGGGCTGCCGCGTGATAGACCCGCTCCTGCTCACCCGTATGTTGCGCGCCGATGACGTTGTATCGAAAAGCGAGGATGACGGTCGCCCGGAGCAGGTCGCCAAAATCGCCATCGGATAGATTGCGTTTCGCGGCCATCAGCATCGGATATGGCTGACGAACGGAGAACATGCGCAGCTCCTGCGCGCCCTGCTTCCAGGCGGGGATCCATTGCGACCCCTCAGGCTGGGTGAGCGCCAGGTAGGTATCAATGTCCTCGTCCAATTCACGGAGGAGGGCAAAGACTGTTTCGCGGGATTGAATATGGTTTCGCAGGGCCTTGAAGAGCTCGGTCTGCCGGGCAAAGGCGTGGCGACTATTCCAGTGCATGCGCAGGAAGTCTGGAAAACTCTCGCTGCCGAGACGATCGACGATCCCTTCCCAGCGGCGCTCCTGTTCATCCATTTCATGTGGAGCTTCCTCACCCCGCGTCAGGACGGAGAAGAGGTAGTTTTTGAGCAGGTCAGTCGCTGATAGTCGCACGCCGCGAGCGTTGAGGGTCTCGAATACCTTATAGGCGTTGAGCTGGTCGGTAACGGTGATGACCGTAAAGAACAGTTTGTCGCTGAGCGTTTCGACAAACTGGGCGAGGGCCATGCCGGGATCCGCCGCCCCCTTGATCTGTTCGAGCAGACGGTGCTCAAACCATTCGAAGCCCTTCCGCATGGTCTGCGTAGAAGCAGGGAACCCACGTTGTGGAGGATGATCGGCCAACGACACCAGGTAGTCACGGTAGTAGCTGTCGTTGTTGCGGTTCAGCGACAGTTTGTTGCGCGTGGTCAGTGTTACCGGGTCGAGGTAGCCGATGTAGGAGGCGCGCAATTGCTCGAGACGCCTCCGATTTTCGTCAGGCGCCCTCCCCGTGTTGGCCAGCTTGCCAAGCAGACGCATCGAGGCCAGGACAAGCAGGCTGATCGTGGTCAGCCGCTGCTGGCCATCGATCACTTCATAGGCGCGATTGTCCGTTGATTGCAGGACGAGATAGCCCATGTAGTGGGCTGGCTCACCGTCAGCGGGCAGGGTGCCTTGCAGATCCGCCCAGAGGTCTTCCCACTCCTCCTCACCCCAGGAGTAGTCACGTTGGAAGCGCGGGATGCGGTAGGACAGCCCATTGCCGAGCAGTTGCCGGTAGGTGCGGTTCTCCGTGTTGAAACTGGTCGCTGCTCGCATGGCCCCTTGCCTCGGATCGTTCCACAACTCCCTTCGTCTATCTCTCTAAATCCAGGGAGACACTGTACCACAGAGGGTTGTTGTCGGGGGCGCAGGTCTCCACTTCCCGGGCGGGAAGCCGTCCCCTCTCACGCTGAGGCAGACATTTCCGGCTGAAAGGAGGCGAAGTTGCGGAGGAGGTGAAGTCCGACGGTCTGGCTCTTCTCTGGGTGGAACTGGACGCCGATCACCGAGCCGCGCCCGCAGATCGAGGCGTAGCGAATCCCGTACTCGGTCTCTCCGAGGATGTCCGATGAATCGCTCGGTTCGACGTAGTAGGAGTGGACGAAGTAGAAGAAGGAGTCATTCGGCACGGCGTCGAAGACGGGATGGGGGCGGCGGAAGCTGACCTGGTTCCAGCCGATGTGGGGGACGTGGAGCCCTTCGGGAAAGCGGATGACGCGCCCCGGCATGAGCCCGAGTCCGCGGTGGAGGCCAAATTCGTGGCCCTCCTCGAACATCATCTGCAGGCCGACGCAGAGCCCGAGGATCGGTTTGCCGGCGGCGGCGGCCTCGATGACCAGCTGGTCAAAGCCGTGGTCGCGCAGGCCGTTCATACAGGCGGCGAAGGCGCCAACGCCCGGCAGGACGAGCCGTTCGGCCCGCTCCAGCGTCGCGCGATCGTTGGTGACGACGGCCGGGAGGCCCTGGGTGGTGAAGGCCTTCTCGACACTGCGCAGATTTCCGACTCCGTAATCGATGATGGCAATCGTCATGACGCTTCTCCGGTTCCGGTGAGAGTCCCCTTAGTCGACAAGACGCCCTCGATGCGGGGATCGAGTCGCACCGCCTGGGAGAGGGCGCGCGAAGCCGCCTTGAAGACCGCTTCGAGGAGGTGGTGCTGATTGCGGCCGTAGAGGGCTTCGAGGTGCAGGTTGCACCGGGCGTGTTCGGTGAAGGAGTGCCAGAAGTGCTCGGCCAGTTCGACTGAGAAGGTCCCGACACGCTCGCGCTTCTCGGCGACGTGATAGACGAGGTAGGCGCGTCCGGAGAGGTCGACGACGGCCCGGGCGAGCGTCTCGTCCATCGGAACATAGGCGTGTCCGTAGCGCGTGATGCCGCGCTTGTCGCCGAGCGCCGTGGCCATGGCCTGGCCGAGGCAGATGGCAATGTCCTCGACGGTGTGGTGGTCGTCGATCGCGAGGTCCCCGTCGCAGCGGACGCTGAGGTCGAAGAGGCCGTGGCGCGCGAAGAGTTCGAGCATATGGTCGAGGAAGGGCACGCCGGTGGCGATCGTCGCGCTGCCGGCGCCGTCGAGGTCGAGCGTCAACTCGATCCGGGTCTCTTTCGTGCGTCGTTCAATGGTGGCGGTTCGTCTCTTCACGCGGCCTCTCCTTCCCCGAGGATGATCTCGCGGAGCGCGGTCAGCAACTGGCAATTCTCCTCCGGCGTGCCGACGCTGATCCGCAGGTGGCGCGAGAGGAGCGGGGACTGGCTCAGGTCACGCACGAGGATGCCCCGCTCGTGCAGCCGCGCGAAGAGGACGCCGGGGGGGAGCGGAACCTCGACCAGCAGGAAGTTGGCGACCGAGGGGTAGGGGTGAACGCCGGGCAGCCTGGCCAGCTCCGTCGCCAGCCGGTCCTTCTCCGCCGCCATGGCCTTGACCAGCGGATCGAGCAGGTCCCGCCGTTCGAGGGCCACTTCGGCGGCGATCATCGAGAAGACGTTGAGGCTGTAAGGCATCTTCGCTTTGTTGAATTCGCGGATCAGCGCCGGGTCCGCCAGGCAGTAGCCGACCCGCAATCCGCCCATCGCCATCGCCTTCGAGAAGGTCCGCAGGATGACCAGGTTCGGATGATCGCGCAGGAGCGGCACCGCGTCCTCTCCGCCGATCTCGAGGTATGCCTGATCGACGACGACCAGGCCGGGCGCGGCCTCTTCCAGCAGGATCGCCAGCTCTGCCCGGGAGAGGGTCGAGCCGGTCGGGTTGTTGGGCGCGCAGACGATCGTCATCGCCGGGCGAAGCTTGCCGATCGCCGACCGCAGGGCCGGCAGATCGAACTGCAGGTCGTGGGTCAGCGGCACAGAGCAGATCTCACCCCCGGCGACGGTGATCACCTGACGATAGACCGAGAAGGTCGGCTCAGGAAGGACGACCTTCTTTCCCGGCTCGATCGTCGCCTGGATCACCGACTGGATCATCTCGTTCGATCCATTGCCGGCCATGACTCCGTCCGGAACCCAGCCAGTGTAGGCTGCCAGTTGATTGAGCAGCCGGGTCGGGACGAAGTCCGGGTAGCGTGCCCAGTCGCACTGGCCGATCCGCGCGAGCACTTCCTCGCGGATCTCCGCGGGCATGCCAAAGGGGTTCTCGTTCTGGTTCAGTTTGATCGGCGCTTCGAGCGGGGCCAGGGTGTAGGCCTTGATGCCGCGGACCTGCCGTTTGACCTGTTCCAGTACTGACTCGATCGAGAGAGGTGTCATTGTCTTGTTACCGGCTGCGCTCCGACGGGCGGGGGCAGGGAAGTCCCCCGGTCAGACCGGAGAGGATCGCTCTATTCGTAGCGGATCGTCGCCGCCCGGGCGTGAGCCTCGAAGCCCTCGGCGAGCGCCAGCCGCTCGATCGAATGGGCCGTTCGCATCAGCTCCTCGCGGGTGTAGCGAATCACGCTCGTCCGTTTCAGAAAGTCGTAGACGCCAAGGGCGGAAGAGAAGCGCGCCGTGCCGCCGGTCGGCAGGACGTGGTTGGTCCCGGCGAAGTAGTCTCCGACAGACTCCGGCGAGTAGGCCCCGACGAAGATGGCCCCGGCAGTGTGGATGCGCGCCGCCGTCGCTTCGCTGTCGGCGGTGATCACCTCGACGTGCTCCGGCGCGAGGCGGTTGACCAGCCGGCAGGCCTCGTCGAGCGTCTCGACGACGATGACGGCCCCGTAATCGTCGAGGGCGCGCTCGATGATCGCGTGTCGGCTGAGCGTCGCCGCCTGCCGCGTGATCTCCTCGCGTACCGCCTCTGCCAGCAGGATGCTGTCGGTGACGAGGATCGCCGCGGCGTCCGCGGAGTGCTCGGCCTGGGAGAGCAGGTCGGCGGCGACAAAGTCTGGCCGGGCGGTCCCGTCGGCGATGATGACGATCTCGCTCGGTCCGGCGATCGAGTCGATGTCGACCGCGCCATAGACCAGCTTCTTCGCCGCCGCGACATACTGGTTGCCCGGTCCGACGATCTTGTCGACGCGGGGAATCGTCTCCGTGCCGCAGGCCAGCGCGGCGACCGCCTGCGCGCCTCCGATGAGGTAGACCTCGTCGAGCCCCAGCTCGTGCAGCACTGCGGCGATGACCGGGTTCTGGCTGAGGTAGCGGCCGAGGATGTCACGGGCCTGGAGGATGACGGTTTCTTCCTGGGGGGTCATGGGGGTCTCGCTGAATTGCACGCACCGGAACCCCCTGCCCTCTCGGGGCGGGGAGAGTGGCGTGCATATGGAAGGGGAGTGCGCGACCGCCGCGCATGCAGGCGGTCGCCGTGTCGAGGCCCGCGTCAGCCGACCCGGTCGAGGAGCTTCTTGGCGCGCCCTTCCATGTCGAGGCGGGCGTCCTGCTGGGTCTTGTCGCGCGCAAGCCGCGTGATGCCCTGCACGAAGTCGAAGATGCTCTCGGGCGGGCGGCCTTCTTCCATCAGCACTTTCTCAATGATCTTGCCGGATTCAGCCTTGGAGAAGCCGCGTTTCCGCAGGAAATCATCGCGGTCTTCATCCGTGCGCGCGACGATCTGCTGCCGCGCGGCCTTGATGCCATTCACAAAGCCCTGCGGCGAGGAATTGGCAAACCGCGTCAGCGCCGGTGCCGCTTCCTGCGCAAAGCGCGAGGCGGCATATTTCGAATGGCGGATGGTGATCTCCTGAAAATCCTCGACGCCCCAGAGGTTGCGGTTCTGGCACACCGCCCGCAGGTAGAAGCTCGCCATGCCGAGGGTTTTCGCGCCCACCTCGGAGTTCCAGCAATAGAAGCCCCGGAAGTAGAGATCAGGGGAGCCGTCGAGCAGCCGTCCTGCCTCGATCGGGTTGCGATCGTCGACGAGGAACAAGAAGACATCGCGGTCCGAGGCATAGAGCGTGGTCGTGTCGCGGCTGATCTCGACATCGGGGTTGTAGACCCCGGTCGACCAGTCGAGCACGCCCGGCACCTTCCAGCGCGTGTCGCCCGTGCCATTGCCCGCGATGCGCTGCACCGCCTCGACCAGTTCATGGTCATGGATGCGGCCATAGTCCGGACCGGTCACAGCACGCAGTTCGGTGCGGCCATCCTCGGTCTCGAAGGTTTTCACCTGCTCGGCGCGGTGGTTGGTCAGACCGTATTGCAGGTTGATCCCCGCCAGCGGCGCGGGCAGCTGGCGCAGGTAGGAGGCCGGAGCGCCGACGATGCTGGCAAGCTGGCCA
>JBEIJP010000112.1:0-7655 GCA_040380245.1 Acidobacteriota bacterium
CACCGACGAGGTGATCACCTTTGTGGAGCAGGGGCCGGTGCGGGACGGAGTGTTGCACCTCTCGACCCTGCATACCACGACGGGGCTGGCGCTCAACGAGATCGAGGGAGCCCTCGTCTCCGATATGACCGCCCTCTTCGAGCAGCTGGTTCCGCGCGGCGTCTACTATAAACACAACGATCCAATGTTGACCGGCTGCGCGCGCAAGAATGCCGACGCCCATCTCCGCGCCCTGGTCGTGGGGCACAGCCTGACGATCCCGATCGAGGAAGGGAAGTTGAAGCTGGGTACCTGGCAGCGGGTCTTATTGGCCGAGTTCGACGGACCGAACACCCGCCGCGTCCACTTCCAGGTGATGGGGATCTGAGTCGCGGCGGGGACGCTTCCCGCTCCAGAGGAGCCAACCGATGGCGACGAGGAGGGCAAGGGTCGCCGCCGCTCCTCCTTCGCTCCCATAGGCTCCCCCGGTCAGCCAGGCGGGCTCCCCGCTGGTCGCCTCGAAGAGGGGAGTCGCAGGGATTCGCAGGCCGCTGACGGGCAGCCCGCAGATGGGGCCCAGCACCCAATTCCAGGCAAAGTGGAGCCCCAGCGGGTACCACAAGTTCCCAGACTTCAAGTAGGCGATCGAGAGCCAGAGTCCAGCCAGCAGCGTGTTGGTCGTCGAGAAGAGGTCGCGCCCGGGGTTCTGCCAATGGCCGAGCGCGAAGAAGAGAGAGAGAAGCAGGAGCGGGACCGCGGGCGGCACGTCGCGGAGCAGGGTCTGGAACGCGTAGCCGCGATAGAGCAGCTCCTCGTAGAGCGCTGAGGCAGCGAGGAGTCCAATCGCCAGGAGCGCTTCGTTCAACAGTGGGGAGAGGACGTGCAGCGACGGAACGCTCAGCCCGGCTCGCCAGCCCGGATGGAGATGCAGACGGGTTCCCCCGCTCGCCGCCTGGATCAGCACTACCCCCGCAATCATCAGCGCTCCGGTCACAACGCCCCGACCCAGTTCTCTCCCCCAACCTGAAAAGAAGCTGATTCCCAGCGAGCGGAGCCGCTCCCGGTCGACACGGATCAGGCAGACCCAGGAGACGAAGAGGATCCAGCCCCCCAGCAGCAGGGTCGAAAAGATGCTCGGCAGGTCTGGGTGGATCGTCACTCCGGATGCGCTCGAGACCGTGGCTGCCCCGGACGCTCCTTCCCCTGGCGGAGTCGCCAACTCGGGGCCATCCCCGACGATCAGGGCCAGCAAGGAGAGCAGCAGCCGGGGAAGCAGCAGCAGGGCGACGAAGAACGCCACTCGCCAGCCGCTGCGCAGCCGGTGGTGATGGGGGTTGATCAGAAGAGTATGCAGGTTCATTGGCCCTCGACGCGCGACAGGGTCGCATAGCTCCCACCGCCCACGCAAGCCTTCCCGCATGGTCAGGAAGGTCTGTCGCACACGTCGCGAGAGGGATATCCGCCAGCTCCCGATACTGGCATAATCAGCGATATGGCACGACCACCCGATCCCTCATCGACTGACGCTCCTCTTCCCCGCGGCGGCGGGAATCGGCTCCGGCGCCGTCGGCTCCGCATCGCCCTGCTCGCTTTCGCTACCGTGGTGATGTTTGGACTCCTCTTCGTTCAGTCGGCGTTCAACACCCTCGAATGGTTGCGTCCCCAATCGGTCAGCGAGACCTTCAGTCTCTATGTCCTCTCGACGATCAATTTTCTGGCCTTTATCGTTCTGTTGATGGTGCTGGTGCGCAACCTGATCAAGCTGCGTCGGGAGCGGCAGGTGGGCGCACACTTCAAGCGGAGAGTGGTTGTTTTTTCCGTCGGTCTCTCGCTGCTGCCGGTCCTCTTCCTCTTCTTCACGACGACCGGATTCATCAATCGCAGCATCGACAAGTGGTTCGGGCTGCCCGGCGATGAGATCCTCAAGAGCGCCAGTTCGATGGAGGGGCTGACCCGTGAGCGTGAGCAGGAGTCGCTGGGGAGGTTGAGCGCCACCCTCGTCGAGTTGCTCGGCGCGACCGCGCCGGCAGAGCAGGCGGCCATCCTCGAGCGGGAGGTGAAACGCCATCAGCTGACGCTCGCCCGGTTGATCGACGAGCGGGGAGACAGGCTCCTCCAGGTGGATGGAGACGGGCCCGCCCCCTCGTCCCTCCTCGCCTGGGAACTCCAACGTTGGGGCGGAACGCTCGCCCTCGGCGGCGCTCCCGCGACAGCAACCTTCCCGGTCCCGGTCCCGGTCCCGTCCACCCAGTCGTCGAAAGAGCCGGCCCCACTCTACCTGCTGGCGGGGGCGCCGCTTCCGTCCGCCTCGCCGCGTCGATTCCTGCTGGTCGTACGCCGCCTTCCCACCGAGCTCTCGGAGAGTCTTCAGCGCATTCGATCTTTCCAGACTACCTATCAGACGCTCAAGGTCAGTCAGAAGGGGTATCGCAACACAGCGATGCAGACCCTGGGTCTGGTGACGCTGCTGGTCCTCTTCATCGCCGTCTGGATGGCGATCCACCTCTCGCGGGGGGTCGCCGACCAGGTGCGCAAACTGGCCGAGGCGACGACGCGCATCCGTGGGGGAGACCTGACCTTTCGTGCCGACGTCGTCGGCGCCGATGAACTGGCGGCCCTTGCCACCTCCTTCAACGAGATGACCGCGGAGCTGGCCGAGAACCGTCGACAGCTCGAGTCCTCTGCCCGGGATCTCCAGGCGATCAACGCCGCCCTCGAGGAGCGTCGGCAGTATATCGAGGCGATTTTGCAGAGCCTCTCAGCGGGGGTCATCTCTCTCGACGTCATGGGGCAGGTGCAGACGATCAATCAGGCCGCGCTGCGCCTCCTCCGAATCGAGGAGACACCCGCCGCTGGCGTCGCACTCGAAGGGCTGCTGCCGGAGGCACAGCGGGATGACCTCCGTCGACTGATCCGACGTGCCGCTCGGTCCCGCTCGATCAGCCAGGAGGTCCATTTCACGCTTGCCAATCAAGTGACCCTCGATGCCACCGTGACGGTGACCGCGCTGCTCGATGTGGAGGGCCAGGTGCGCGGCGCCGTCATCGTCGTCGAGGACCTCTCCGAACTGATCGAGGCCCAGCGGCGGGCGGCCTGGAGCGAAGTCGCCCGTCGGATGGCGCACGAGATCAAGAATCCACTGACCCCCATCCGCCTCTCCGCTGAGCGGCTGGCCAAGCACCTGCTCGGCGGCGCCGAGGGGAACGGCCCTCCCCCCCACTGCCTGACCGAACGCCAGACCCAGCTCGTCCGTGAATGTACCGGGATGATCGGCACAGAGGTCGCGACCCTCCAGCGAATGGTCGACGAGTTCTCCCGTTTCGCCCGTCTTCCCGCGATCCGTCTCGCAGAGGCCTCGCTCAATGAGGTTGTCCGCGACGCGCTGCGCCTTTATGATGGCCGCCTGGGCGGTGTGATCCTCGAGTGTCAACTCGCCCCGGCTCTGCCCGTCTCCCGGATCGATGCCGAGCAGTTGCGCCAGGTCCTCGTCAATCTGATCGAGAACGCGCTCGACTTCCTCGCCGATTGTCCGGGCGAGCGACGCCTGACCGTCCTCACCCGCCACGTTCCCGAGCGTGAGTCGATCGAGTTGGTCGTCGCCGATACCGGACCCGGCATTCCGATCGATCACCGGGAACGGATCTTCGACCCATACTTTTCGACACGGAAACGCGGGACCGGGCTGGGCCTCGCCATCGTCAACCGGATCGTCGCCGAACACCACGGCCGCATCCGTGTCGCCGACAACCATCCCCAGGGCGCGGTGATGACCGTGGAACTGCCGCTCGTTTCCCAGGGGACTGGAGGAGATGCTCGCTGATGGCCCATTCGATTCTCATCGTCGATGACGAACCTGGCATCCGCCAATCGCTGACCGGTGTCCTCGAGGACGAAGGTTTCCGGGTCGCCGCGGTTGGCAGCGGAGAGGACTGTCTGCGCCTCTGCGAAAAGCGCCTCTTCAGCTGTGTCCTCCTCGATGTCTGGCTTCCGGGAATCGATGGCCTCGAGACGTTGACTCGGCTCAAAGGGATCGCCCCCGATGTCTGTGTCGTCATGATCTCGGGCCATGGCACGATCGAGACCGCCGTCCGCGCCACCAAACTCGGCGCCTACGACTTCATTGAAAAACCCCTCTCGCTGGAGAAGACGCTCCTCGCCATTCGCCACGCGATTCGCCAGCGCGAGCTGGAGTTGACCCAAAGCGAGTTTGAGGCCCGCCTCGGTCCGGAGTTTGCGATGATCGGCGAGTCCGTCCCAATGCGCGCCCTTCGTCAACAGATCGCTTATGCTGCCCCGACCAATGGGCGCATTCTCCTCAACGGCGAGTCCGGCACCGGGAAAGAGCTGGTCGCCCGTGCCCTCCACGCGCAATCGAAGCGTGCCAGCCATCCATTTGTCGAGTTCAATTGCGCCGCGATTCCGGAAGACCTTGTCGAATCGGAGCTCTTCGGTCACGTCCGCGGCGCTTTTACCGGTGCGACGCAGGCCAAACGCGGGAAGTTTGAACGGGCTGACGACGCGACCCTCTTCCTCGATGAAGTCGGCGATATGAGCCTCCGGACCCAGGCCAAGGTTCTTCGCGTCCTCGAGGAGCAACGATTTGAACCCGTCGGTTCTGAAACCTCCCTTACCGTCGACGTCCGCGTCATCGCCGCCACCAACAAGCGCCTCGAAGCCGAGGTCGAACGCGGTCACTTCCGCGCCGACCTCTTCTATCGCCTCAACGTCATCCCCTTCGAGATTCCGCCCCTCCGCGATCGGCTCGAAGACCTCCCCCTTCTCGTCGATCATTTCAATCGACTCTTCTCCCTCGCCAACAAACGGCCTCTCAAGCAGTTCACCTCCGATGCCATCGATCGCCTGCAGAACTACTCCTGGCCCGGCAATGTCCGTGAACTGCGCAACACTGTCGAACGCGTCATCATTATGCACGCCTCGCCACTCGTCACCGCCGACCACCTCCCCGTTCTTGGCGCGGACCTCCCGCCCGCCCTCAGCTACAACTTCGACTCCTATCGACTCGCCGCTGAAGCCTACGAGCGCGAGTACATCCTTCGCAAACTCTCCGAAACCCAGGGCAATGTCACCCGTACCGCCGAGCTCATGGGCATCGATCGCAGCCATCTCTACCGCCGCATGAAGGTCCTCTCCATCCCTCGCTCCTGAATCCCCTCTTGCAATTTCCGCTTCCCTGATTACACTGAATGTTCGTGTTCAATGAACACTAAGTCAGTCGGTCGACGGATCGGGGAGGCAGAGAGGGGAGGACGGGGTATGGGAGAGCTCGGCAAGGCGGAGAAGCGGGAGGAGAGGCGGCCGATCGAGGACTATCTCGAATTGGGCGAGGAGGAGTTGTATGGGCGCCTCATCAAGGCGAAGCGGGCCTTGGGAGAGAGGGTCGTGGTGCTGGGGCACCATTATCAGCGGGACGACGTCATCTGCCACGCCGATTTGACAGGGGACTCGTTCAAGTTGGCAGCGATGGCGGCCCAGCGACCGGAGGCGGAGTACATCGTCTTCTGTGGCGTTCATTTCATGGCGGAGTCGGCCGACATTCTGAGCGGGGCGCACCAGCAGGTCATCCTCCCGGACCTGGCGGCAGGTTGTTCGATGGCCGATATGGCAGCGTTGGATCAAGTGGAGACGGCCTGGGAGCAGCTCCGTTCCCTGGGCGAGACAGACGTCATGCCGGTGACGTACATGAATTCGACCGCCGAGATCAAGGCGTTCTGCGGTCGAGAGGGGGGAGTGGTCTGCACCTCCTCGAACGCGCTCTCGCTGTATCGATGGGCGTTTGGGCAGCGACGGAAGCTCTTCTTCTTCCCCGATGAGCATCTCGGACGAAATACCGGGGTGCGGTACGGCATACCACTGGAAGAGATGGTGGTGTGGGATCCGCGGCGCGAGTGGGGAGGCAACACGCCCGAGGCGATCAAGGCGGCCCGAATTATCCTCTGGAAAGGATTCTGTTCGGTCCACGGACGGTTTCAGCCGCACCACGTTGACGCGCGCCGGGCAGAGTATCCGGGGATTCGCGTGCTGGTCCACCCGGAATGCCGGTATGAAGTGGTCGAGAAATCAGATGACGTCGGATCGACCGAGTACATCATCCGGACGCTGGAGGAGGCGCCAGCGGGGAGCCAATGGGCGGTCGGGACGGAACTCAACCTCGTCAACCGCCTCGGGAAGCGTCACCCAGACAAGTTCGTCACGCTGCTGGCGCCTGACCTCTGCATGTGCGCGACCATGTTTCGCATCGCCCCCGAGAATCTGCTCTGGTCCCTGGAGAACCTCGTCGCGGGCCACGTCGTCAACCGAATCCAGGTCGAAGTCGAGACGGCCCGGTGGGCCAGGGTCGCTCTCGACCGGATGCTCGCGATTCCCTGACGTCCGGGCCTCACGCCGCGGTTCGCCACAAAAACTCGAGGAAGAGGAGCGCCAGGACCAGGTCGAGCAGCCCCGGCAGAAAGGCTTGTCGGTTGAGTCGCCCTCGCCCGAAGGCGACGGCGTAGATCGCGAAGAAGAGCCCTTTCGAGAGAACGCCCAGCCAGGCGAAGTCGCGAAAGCGGACGGGATCCCAGGCGATCAACGCATAGGCGATTCCCCAGGTGGCGACGCTGGAGACGAACGACTGCGCGAGCAGTCGTGCCGCCGGATCGGCAATCCCGAGCCGCGCCAACATCACCCCCGGCCGGAAGAGAAGCATGGCTGCGACGGCCAGATTCCAGCCGGCCGATATGCCAAAGAGCCACCGGTCATACATCGTCTTCGTCCTCCCGTCCGGCAGTGGCGGAGGCGCTGTCGGATACCGTCTGCGCCTCGACGAAGATGACGCCCTCCCGAATCTCGACGGGATAGACGCTCACCTGCAGGTGCGTGGCCACGGTCGAGGCGCCCGTCGTCAGGCAGAAGTCGAAACAGTGCCACGGGCAGTAGACCTTACCCTGCTCAAGGAATCCCTCGCTGAGCGACGCCCCACGATGGGGACAACGATCGTCGATGGCCCGTACCGTCTCGCCGTCCCGAAAGAGGGCGATCTCCTGACGGCCGAGCTGAACCCGTACTCCTCCTCCAGCGGGAACCTCCTCGATGCGCCCGACAGCTTGCCAGCTCATCCCGTTCTCTCCTTTCACCTTGTTCCTGGCACGGCCGCGTCCTCTGAAAGCCGAGTCCAGTGACAGCCGAGTCCAGACCCCGGTCGACTCCGTTTTTTTCACTTGCGGAAATTGGAAAGTGGACTATGATGGATCGCATCCACCCCGCTCGAGGGTCAGCCACCTTCGACTCATGACCCATCCATTGTGACTCAATTCCCCACGATCCAGTCGTGGAGAGGAGGTTCCTGTATGTCGTACATTTTGTCCAGGTTGTCGGGATCCCAACTGGTCTCGACCGTCCAGCCGCTGGTTCGTTTCGCCGTCGCGATCGCGCTGGCCACTGTTGCCACCCTCTGGGGGATCGCCCAGACACCCACGACCACTTCCGCCGGCAAGACAGATAGCGAAATTCGGCAGTGCATCGAGAATCGGTTGGCCAGCTCCGAGAAGCTCGGAAACCAGGGCTTCACGGTGGCGGTGACAAACCGCGAAGCAACGCTTTCGGGAACGGCCCGCAACAGCGGCAGCAAGGGGGCCGTCACCCGCATCGCCCGTACCTGTGGGGCCGACAAGGTCAGC
>JBEIJP010000113.1:0-7576 GCA_040380245.1 Acidobacteriota bacterium
GAAAAGGAGTGGGCTGGGTCACCGCGGAGTATGCGATGTTGCCGCGGGCGACCCAAACCAGGACTGCGCGCGAGAGTGGGCGGGGTGGCCCCTCGGGCCGGACCCACGAGATCCAGCGGCTCATCGGGCGCAGCCTGCGGTCGGTCATCGACCTCGCCGCGCTCGGGGAGCGCACCGTTACCATCGACTGCGATGTCATTCAGGCAGACGGTGGAACCCGGACCGCCTCGATCACGGGTGGCTATGTCGCCCTCGCACTGGCACTCGGCCGCATCGGCGAGGATCGGCCGTGGCCACGCCCCGTCCTCCGCGACTACCTCGCGGCGGTCAGCGTCGGAATTGTCGGAGGCAAGGCCCTGCTCGACCTCGACTATCAGGAGGACTCCTCCGCCGAGGTCGATTTGAATGTCGTCATGACTGGCGAGGGCCGTTTTGTCGAACTGCAAGGTACGGCGGAGACGGAGCCCTTCAGCCGACCTCAGCTCGACGCCATGGTCAGTCTGGCCGAAGTCGGCGTTCACCAGCTGGTCGCGCATCAACGGGAGACGCTCCGGGCGGTCCTGGAGGCGGCTCGACGACCTCTCCTGATGTCCGTCGATGAACGTCGCCCAGTCAACTGGAAAGAGGATGCGCGCTAGCGGGAAGGGGTCGCGCGACGGTGCAATGAGGCTCGACAAAAGGACGCCAGACGAAGCGGGTACGCCCAAGGAGAGAACTCAGGACGAAGTGACGCGACCAGCACGATGAGGCGCCTGTGAATAAACCTGTGGAAAGCGCGCTCGATAACACGTTGAAAAAGAGATAACACGTTGAAAAAGAATGGATAACACTTTGAAACAAAGAGGATACGCGATGAGACACCTGCAAGGCTGGAAGTGGGCTCTTCTTTTGACGATGTTGGTGTTCTTACCCACGGTGGGGCAGGCGCAAGAGACCTTCGAGGATCCTGACGGAAAGTACTCCGTCTCGTTGCCCGCGGGCTGGCTGGGAATCGTCAATCAGGATGGACTCGGCCGAACCGATGTCAACATTGTCTTCCGCGTGCGGGAGAACGGTTCGCTCAAGATCCGCCGGATCGACGGGGCCAGCGCCGAAACGGAGGTTATGGAGTATGCCAACCGGGACGAAGCCGACCGCGTCCGCTTCGCCCCCGGCTACACCAAGGTCAAGATGGAGAAGTTCCTTGTCGGCCCCAACAACTATGGAGCCCTGCTCTCCTACGACTACAAGACAACCAGCGACCAACCCTTTACGGGCCGTGTCTACTATGTGCGAACCGATGAACAGACGGTCTACATTCTGCAGTTCACCGGACGCAAATCGACCCTTGGCGTCCTGCGCAACCAGACAGACGTGATCGCCCGCTCTTTCAAGACGAAGGCGACGACAGCCCCTCCACAGGCCCCTCCCTCGCCAAAAGAGGAGCGGAGGGAGCGGTAGGAGCTGGCCAACGTTTTGCGATCCCCGCGTCGGAAGGTCAGATCCGACGTCCGCCTCGGGGAAGCTCGGCGAGGGTCACTGTCAGGGTCAGTCGCTCAGTCCCTCTGATCACCTCGACCTTGAGTTGATCCCCGATCGATTTCGTGTTGAGGATCCCGTCGAGGTCGTCTGTATTCCGGATCGGTTGGCCATTGATGCCGACAAGGATATCCCCGCCGACTGGAATCAGGTAGGGACCGTAGCGAAGCTCACGGCTCGCCCCGCGGATTCCCGCCCGGCTGGCCGCCCCACCCGGAGTGACCTCGGCGATAAGCAGCCCCTCGCGGACGGGCAGATCGAGCACCCGGGCGAGCTGACCATTGACGAGGATCGGGCTGATGCCCAGGCTCGGCTTGCGGACTCGCCCGAACTGCAGCAGATCATTGACGACTCGCCGCGCGGTTTCGACTGGGACGGCGAAGCCGATCCCGACGGAACCACCCGAAGGGCTGTAGATCATCGTGTTGATCCCGATGATCTGGCCCCGGGAGTTGAGCAGCGGACCGCCCGAGTTACCGGGGTTGATGGCGGCATCGGTCTGGATGACGCCTTCGATCAGCCGGTTGGTAAACTCCGAACGGAGGGGGCGAGAGAGACCGGAGACGATTCCCGTGGTGAGGGTCCGGGCCAGTCCGAAAGGGTTCCCGATCGCCAGAACCTTCTGGCCGACAAAGACGCTCTTCGACTCGCCGAGTGGGATGGGAACCAGCTGTTCTTTGGGGGCCTCGATGCGGATGACAGCCAGGTCATTGTCCGGATCGACACCGAGGATGCGTGCCGGATAGGTCTCTTTGTTGGAGAGCGTGACCTCCAACTTCTCCGCATCCTGGATGACGTGATAGTTGGTCAGGATATGACCGTCCTTATCGAGGATCGATCCGGAACCGGTTCCCTGCTTGGGATAGGCCGTAAACCAGTCCTGCACGAGGACGGTCGAGGTGATATTGACCACGCCCGGACCGAAGGCCTCATAGATCTCCCGGTTGTTGGTCTCATCGCCGGCGACGGTTGGATCGGTCAAGCCTTTGAGGGCCTGGACCTCCGCGAGGGGCTTTCCGGTCTCGGCGCCCACCCACTGGCGAACCAGGCGACTGCCAATCCGGTCATAGAAGAGAACTCCACTGGCCGCGAACAGGGCGGTCAGGAGTGCCAGCACCACCAGTTGTCGGGCGGTAAGATGATACGACATAACCACGACTCTCCTCTCTGCTCAATCTATTCTGCCGGCGCGGGATCTTTGACGTCAGATCTCTCCGGCAGGGGGTTCCGTTGTCGATTCGCCCGGACATCCAAGGGGCAGGAGATGATACGGTCGGGCCCGGCCAGAAAGTTCCCGAGGAGTCTGGGGAACCCCCGCGCAAGGAAGGGCGATTGTACCACCCTGGCCTTCACAATTCTGTGGCTGTGTGGGCTGATCTGCGGCGGCGCGGCACAAGAGCCACGCCCAACGCCAGCCTCGCCGCCCGATGAGACGTTGGTACGAATCGAGACAGAACTGGTTCAGATCGACGTCCTCGTCGAGGATAAAGAGGGCCGGCCGGTCCGCGGTCTCAAGCGCGAAGACTTTCTGTTGCTGGAAGACGGCAAGCCGCAACCCCTCGCCCACTTTGCCGTCGGGACGGCGGAGCGGCCAGCGCGCTGGATAACTAGTCGACGGCGCGGGATGATCGGGGAAGAAGCGGCGACGTCGTCTCCCCCGTCAGATGCAGCGGTGGTCGAGGGTCGGCGAATCATCTTCTTGATCGATGACCTGCACCTCTCGCCGTCGACGCTGCTGGTTGCCAAGCAGGCCCTGCGTCGCTTCGTTCTGGAAAAGCTGGGTCCCCTGGACGAGGCGGCGCTGATCACCTCCAGCGGGGCTCTGGGGATGGTGCAGCAGCTGACGCGCGAGCGGGCCCTTCTCGGGCGGGCGATCGAGCGGCTGAGCGTCCAGGAACGGACCGTGACCAGCGCCTTTGACGTTCCACGGCTGAGCCCCTACCACGCCGAACTGATCGACAGCAACGACCCGGACGCCCTGGAAGTCGCCGTCCAGGAGTTGATGGCCAGCCTGCAGGTCGATCGACGGCAGGCGACCGGTATGGCGCAGGGAAGGGCTCGTCAGATCGTCGCCGAGAACAATGCCGTCACCATCGCAACCCTCTCGACGATCGAGACGACCATCCGCCAGCTGACGACCCTGCCGGGTCGAAAGCTGATGGTGCTGGTCTCGGATGGATTTCTGCTGGGAGGCATGCGAGACAGTCGTCACTTTGATGTGCGGCGGGTGACGGACGCGGCGACCCGGGCGGGTGTCATCCTCTACTCCCTCGACGCGCGGGGATTGATCGCGGTTCCACCGGAGATGGATGTCACTCAGCCGGCCGGCTATGCCCAGATTCTCCCCGGCGTGCGAAGCCGCATCGCCCAAACGGGTCTCGAGGCACAACGCGATGGCCTCTACGCCCTCGCCGCCGATACCGGTGGCCGGGCCTTCTTCCACCAGAACGACCTCGGGATCAGCCTCACCCGGATGCTCGCCGAGACGGAGACCTACTACCTTCTCGCCTTCGAACCAGCCGATTCCCCCCGGGATGGACGCTACCACAAGATCGAGGTCCGTCTCCCGCAGCATCCCGGCTATCGCGTGCGGACGAGGAAAGGCTATCTGGCCCCTGACGAGAAGCGGCGGCAACGGGAAGCGGCGGAGCGGGCCTCCCTCGTCGCCGCCAGCCGGACATCGGAGAAGGAGGCGCGACGACTGCGGGAGATGCAGATCCGGATGGGACTCTCGTCGCTGGTCCCGATTCGTGAGCTGCCGATCGGGATCACCGCCAATTTCCTCAAGAGCCAGGAGGTGGGCACGGCGATCGACCTGACGGGCCACATCGACCTGACAGCGATCGAATTGAAAGCGGAACGGGATCGCCATCGGGCGCGGCTGCTCCTCGACACGGTGATCTATACCGAATCTGGAAAGGTCGCCAACAATCGCAGCGAGACCCTCGAGATCAATCTGCGGACCTCCAGCCTCGCCCAGGCCCGACAGACAGGTCTCGCCTATCGACAGCTGGTCCAATTGGACCCGGGCTTCTACCAGATTCGGACCGTGCTCCGGCAGGAGGGCGTCTTCCAGATCGGCTCGGCCAGCACCTGGGTCGAGGTACCAGACCTTTCGAAGAAGGGGATTACCCTCAGCAGCATCTTCATCACCGACAGCCAGAGAGGCGGGTCGATTTCCGATGCCAGGGAAGGGGCCGCCCCCGTACCCGTCGTCGAAGACGTCGCGGCGATCGTCTACCGCCGCTTCGCGCGAAAGGACCACCTCGAGTTTCTCGTCTTCGCCTACAACGCCGGCATCGGCGAAAAGGGAATCCCCGACGCGGCAATTCAGTCGCAGGTCTACGCCGGGAGCCAGCTCGTCATCGCCTCCCCCCTCAACCCATTCACCGCGACGGAGCGGAGCAGCGAACTCCCGTACCACGCCCGGCTCTCCCTCGAAAGTTTCGAGCCGGGCAGCTACGAGCTGCGCCTCGTCGCGATCGACCGGACGACGAAACGGACGACCCGGCGCTCCCTTCATTTCACCGTCGAGTAGCAGGAGAGGGCAGGGGCTGGTCAGCCCTTGCGAACCACCCGCTCGAGGGTGGCGTCCCCGGCCTGGACGATCTGCGCAATCGCCCTGACCTCCCGAACCATCTCCCGGTACTGATCGAAGAGCAGCGCCTGGGGGCCATCGCAGAGCGCCCGCTCCGGATAGGGATGAACGTCGACGAGCAGCCCATCGGCCCCGACCGCCGTCGCGGCACGCGCCAGGGGAATGACCGTTTCGCGCTTGCCGGTGCTGTGGCTCGGGTCGAAGATGATCGGCAAGTGCGAGAGGCGGTGCACTTCAGGAATGACTGTCAGGTCAGGCGTGAAACGGGAATGGGTCGCAAAGGTCCGCACCCCCCGCTCACAGAGAATGACCTCATAATTGCCCTCGGCCATGATGTACTCGGCGGCGAGGAGAAACTCTTCGAGGGTCGAGGACATCCCCCGCTTGAGCAGGATCGGCTTGCGCGCCTGCCCGGCCCGCTTGAGCAGGCTGAAGTTCTGCATGTTGCGGGTACCAATCTGGATGACATCGGCATACTTCTCGGTCAAGTCAAGCGCTGGCTCGTCGACGGCCTCGGTCACAATGCGCAGCCCGAAGCGATCGCGCACCTCCGCGAGAATCTTGAGCCCCTCTTCGGCGAGGCCCTGAAAGGCATAGGGCGAGGTCCGCGGCTTGAAGGCTCCGCCACGGAACCACTTCCCGCCCGTCTCGGCCACCACCTCGGCGGTCAGCATCGTCTGCTCGTGCGATTCGACGGCACAGACCCCCCCGATGATCGCCACCTCCCTGCCGCCGATCTCGGCCTCACCCACTCGGATCACGGTCTTAACATGCTTGAGGTCACGTCCAACCAGCTTGTAGGGTTTGGTGATGCGGACACATTCCGCAACGCCGGGCAGGTCACTGAAAGGGGCGGGATCGATGGGAGCCTGATTTCCCGTAATCACGACGCCGGTTCGGCTCGCCCCGGGAACCGCATGGCCACGATAGCCTACCGATTCGACAACTTCGATGACACGTTGGATATCGGCCTCCGACGCGTCTGGTTCCATCACAATAAACATAGGTAACTCGCGCTTCTTTTCTCAATCATCGTTGGAAGGGTCAACAGGGGAGGGAGGCTACATCATCTCTGGCGTCTCGATCCCCAGAATCGAGAGCGCCTCCTCGAGGGTGCTTCGGACCAGATCGGCAACCATCAGCAGCAGAAGTCGCCGGGTCTCGTCTGGCTCACTCAGAATGTGGTGGTGGTGGTAGAAGAGGTTGAACTGCTTGGCCAATTGAAAGGCATATTTGGCGAGGTGCGTCGGTTCAAACCCACTCGCTGCCAGCTGGAGAACCTCCCGGAAACGCCCGGCGAAATGGACCAGCGACCAGAGTTCGAGTCCCGCCTCTCCCGTGAAGAACTCCTCGATCCGCTCGACAGGCACTTGCGCCCAGGCGGCACGGAGGGTGACTGGTGCCTGCCCTAGCTTCTGTCCCAGCTTCTGGAAGATCTTTCGTGCCCGCACCGTCGAATATTGGAGGTAGGGCCCGGTCTCGCCATCGAAGCTGAGCGCTTCCCGAAAATCGAAGGCGATGATCGAGGTGCGCGTATACTTGAGGAGAAAGTAGCGCAGGGCGGCGACCGCGATCCGGTGCGCGATCGATTGCTGTTGCGCCGCGGTCAGCTCGGGGTGGCGCGCCACGACCTCCCGGCCCGCCTCCGCTTCCAACCGATCGAGGAGGTCGTCGGCCTTGACGCCAAGCCCTTTGCGACCCGACATCCCGATCTGTTGACGCTGGGTGTCCGCTTCCGAGAGAACACTCCCGAGCTCCGCCGCCGCCGCCGGGGTCAGTGTGACCTTCTCATAGGCGAGATGCGCGCTGCGGGCGACCCGCTCGTCGTGGTCGATCATCATGACGCCCCGCTTGACGTTGGCCTGCGGGTAGGATTGCCCGACGTCGATGACGTTGAGAAAGGCCGTTCCATTGCCGAAGGGGGGATGGGTCACCATCCCCTCCGCCTCCTGACTGGTCGTCACCCAGACCTCACGCCCGTGATGATCAAGGCAGAGAAACCGGTAGTGGAAATCGAGCCCCAATTTGCCCAGCTTCCAGAGATGGTAGGCGATATCCTTTCCGGTGTAGGTCACCGTGCCATTCGATCGAACGATAATCTTATCGGCGTCAAACTCGTCCTGTTCACTGGGCTCGCCTGGTTCACCGGACTCCTCGGCTCCCTCGGCGGCGGCGGAGTCAACCTGGCGACTCTCCTCCGCCTTCATCACCCAGCAGCCCCGGTTGCGTCCTTCGTTCTCGAAGACGATGGCCCCCGTCTCCTTGAGCTTCTCGAAGGCGTGGGCCCAGAACTGGAGGTGCAGAATCTCGCTCTCCCGGGCGAGCAGGTCGTAGCCAATATCGAGCCGGGCCATGGTGGCAAGGTGGCAATCGACAATGCGCCTCGAGATCGGCTCCGCGACTTCGGCCGTCGAGTTGTTGCCTGCCTCGATCTCGTGAAGCGTCCGTGCGCGGATCTCC
>JBEIJP010000114.1:0-7558 GCA_040380245.1 Acidobacteriota bacterium
CATCCCGGGCCCCCCCCACCGCAGTTCCCACAGTGAATTGAGCCGATCGGGCAGTCGGGCAGTCTACCAGATTAGCCAACTAGAGAAAATCGACTACGGGAACCCCCGGAAGCCCGCCTCAGCGGCGCGCGCGCCAGGAGCGCCAGCGACGCCATGCCAGCGCAAAGCCCGTCCAGCCAAGAAAGAGCGTTCCGAACGTCACCACTCCGGCCAGCGTCTGCCCCGCGAGGCCTCCCACCTCCCCCGTGTGGGCAAAACGGAGAAAGGTGCGGAACTTCCGGCCCGGGCCAAAGCTCGAAAAAGGCTCCCACTTGAGGAGCTCCCCTGTCCCCGGCGCCAGCGTCAGAGTCGCCCGGTGCTGCGGCTGTCCGCCGGTCCCGTGGTCGACGGTGAAGACGAGCGGCGCGTCCGGCTTCTCCGGCAATCGCAGACTGAGCGTCTTCCACCCTGGAGCATGCGCCGCAGCCACCCGCCAGGGTCCATCAATCCGCCCTTCGACGGGCGCTTTGGCCGTGGCCGGAGCGGCTGGTGTCGAGCCACCCGGAGCGGCCGGTTTGGCCGGCGCCGCCGGCCGTGGGGGATCCTCCCCCATCACCCGATAGGCCAGGTTGCTCGCCCAGGGGTACGAGATCACCGTCGCCGAGAGGACCACCAGAAAGAGCGGCCCCAACGACCAGAAGCCGATGACGTTGTGCCAGTTGAAGTCGCGCGCCTTCGGCGGCAGCCCCCGCTGAAACCAGAGGATCGACTTGAAGCGGGACCAGGTCTTCTGGGACGGAAACCAGAGATAGAACCCACTGACGATGACAAAGAGAAAGGCCAGATTGCACGCCCCGGTGATCGCCTTCCCGGTCGCCCGCCCCGCGCCCTCCGTTCCCAACCAGCGGTGCCAACTCGTCACGAAGCGGAAGAAACGGCGCACCGCCGGCGCGCCTTCGCCCAGCACCGCCCCCGTGTAGGGATCGACCTGCAGCGTGCGCCCGTCCTCCAGGCCAATCGCCGTCGGCAATGTCCGATCCGCCCGCGCCAGCAATGTCACCGCTCGCCCGGGCTCCATCTGCTTCACCCGTCGCAAGACCTCTTCCGGCGGGAGGCTGACCTGCCCTTCCGCGGGCGTGAGACGGTATGACCTCGTCTCGGCCCAGACAATCATCTGCTTCTCGTAGGTCAACAGGACCCCGGTCAACGACATCAGCAGGATCACCAACCCGGCAGTCACCCCACACGCCAGATGGCTCCAAAAGAGCACTTTCCGAAACCGCTTTCCCATTCAAGCTTCTCCCTTCCACACCTCTCTTCTGATCCGAACCAACCGATCGCCGAACCCATCGTACTCCCAGGGCCGTCGCACGATAACCTGAATCAAAAGAATCTTTTACATTCCCCCCGGCGGCGCGACACTCCTTGAAGCGGCTGGAAGCCGCTGCGGCTTTGGCATCGCCAGGCTCCAGGGTAGAAGCGGCATCCTGCCGCTTCTCGGTGGCAGAAGCAAGCATCCTGTCTCTTCGACCCTGACATTGCCACCCTCCTCGAAGTGGATGGATCACCCGGATCAGGCGTGCCCCGGCAGGAAGAAGACGTTGGGAGCGAAAACCGACTATCTGCCAGCCGACCAGCGAATCGCCTGCTCAACCAGCTGGTGGTAGTCCGGACTGCGATAGGCCTGGCGATCGTGGCCCAGTTGAATGTAGACGACACGCGACGACTGGTGCGGACCGATCCAGGCCACCGGCCCATCGCTGGTGGGATCATCGCTGCGCAACAGCACCTTGACCCGCGGGGAGATCCAGAGATTCTTGTAGGTCTCGTCGATGATCTCGAAGTCACCGATCCCCCGGGTCACCTCGTGCTCCATCGCTACACGGATCTTCTGTCGACGATCATGAATGTAGCTCGATTGCCGCCCCTCGACCGGCTCGAAGAGATAGCGGCCGCCGATCACCTCCTCGACCCACCATTTCCAATCGACGTTGGCGCAGACGGCGTGGTGCAAGGCCACCACCCCCTTGCCGCTCTCGACAAAATCGCGCAGATGGCGCTGGCGTTGTTCGTCGAGCGAGCGGACCATGTCGTACAGCACCACCACGTCGTAGCGCTGGCGAATGTCGCCGGTGAAGGCCGCCGGATGCGGGTCGACCGTCACCCGCAGCTCCGGTCGAGTAAAGAGGGCGTAGAACTCCAGATCGTGCAGGTGTCCACCCGTGACCAGGAGGACCCGAATCGGATTGGGCTCTTTTTTCGCGCCCCCCTGCGGCCCTGCCGCCCCTCCACTCGTCGTCGGCCTGGCCGTGCCAGCCACGAAGAGCAGCAGCGCCAGCGCCGTGATCGTCCTCCGCCCCGTCATCCATCTTATTTGGCTCATTCGGCTCATTCGGCTCATTCCGCGTCCCTCCCCTCTCGCCAGAAGCGGGTGATCACTCGCTCTCGCACGCTCCAGGTCGATCAAATCTACCAAAACTCACGCCACTTCCGCACCTCTGCGAGAACGTCAGGCCATCGCCCTTCTCCCCACTCCTCAACCGCCCCTTCTCGCGGGATCAGGGAGCAGACGGCTCGGCCGCAAGAGGACGGAGGAGCACGACACCCGCCGGGGGAGAGTGGGAGAGAAACTGGGAGAGGTCCTCCTCGACGACCTGGCGGTGGCGGCGCGAAGCGTGGCGCAGTCGCACCCGGCCCTCGACCCGGAAGAGAAGCCCCGCGTGAAAGGCATCGATTCCCTGCCGGTGGGTCAGAAAATAGATGAGATCCCCGTCCTCGATCCGCGGCAACAGACGGGGGATTCGGGAACGCGGCAGGAACCGGAGAGTGACACGCCGCGCAGGAAGCCCGTCGATGACGGAGAGGGTCCGCGGCTCTTCCCTGGCCTCCGCCGGCGGGATCAGCTCCCGCAGCAGCCCCTGCGTCCGATTGGCGCGATGCCAGTCGGTCATATAGTGATGCCGGGCCCGGAAATCGACGACCCCATCCTGGTACCGGATCGCGCGCAGGGTCTCGACAAACTGCTTCGGATGCGCGGAGAGACCGAGGGCCAGAACCGTCTCGAGGAAGGTGACGCAATCGAACCCGTCGGTGCGGGTGACCATCTCCTCTGGCCGATCGATCGAACCGCGCAGAGGCGCGGTCTGGTAGGGGGCGCCCAGCAGCTCGCGCGAGGCCTGCTCCAACCGAACCGCCAGGGGAGCGACCCCGCCGAGCTGCGCGAGGATGCCGGCGACGCGCCGATGGTCAGCGGGAGACAAAGGGGCAGCGCCCGGCTCGACAAATCGTGGACGGGTGCCCTGCGCGTCCACCTGTCCTACCGGAAGGAAAACAGCGCAGCTGACCGCGGAGGCGACAATCATCGCCGCCGTCAGGCCCCACCAACGAAGGTTCGCGCTTCGCTTCTTCACCAGACCGATTCCTCTCTTTCACGCCACCGGCACTCCACCGGGATCTCCACCCAACGGCCTTCCGGGATTTTTATGCCCCTCATCAAGCCGCTTTTGTGCCGCTCATGAGAGCATGCCGGCGACGAACTGTCGATCGATTGAGCTCTCCAATCCAGGATATGCCCTGCGCGATCCGGTGTCCGACCTGCCCTCTCCTCGCTGGCAACACACCTTCGACCAGAAATCCCGTGGGGAGAAATTCCCTACGCCGTGGGGAATTTCTCCCCACGGAATTTTGAGATCCGCATCTTCGGGTGTCGATAACGGGGGCTATGGAGTTCCCTCACTTTCGTGGACACCATCCCTGGCGCGAGAATTCGTCTGGAGGTGGATATGACGAAGAGGAAAAGGGCAGTTTACGGCTGAGTTCAAGGCTGACGCGGTCAAGCTGGTTCGGGCTGGTGGCCGGTGCATTGGAGAGACGGTGAGGGATCTCGATCTGGGGGAGGCAGCCCTCCGACTCGCGCTCATCCCGGATCTCTTCTCGCATCGGGTTTGGGAGATGCCTTGAGCCGCCACAACGACACTCAGCTCGCCCGCACGCCAGAAGAGCGGGCCGGAGGCCCGCGCACCCAGGAAGCCTCGCCTTGCCTGTCGAAGCCCTTCGCGAACCGCCCCTACAAACCCTCTCTCATCAGAGCCGCCCCTCCTGCCCCTCTTCGCGACCTCGCGTCTTCGCGTGAGCCTCTTCCATTTATTGAGTGACCTTCAACCGTTTGGCCATTCGCCTGTTGCGCTGACTCGGTTGGGAGAAACCTGCCCGCGCGCGAGACACAACGACACTCACGGTGATCTCACGACCGCTCCCCCGCCGGCCTGATAGTGCCAGTTGGGGGTAAACCCGAGGGTCTTCGCGATCGCCAGCTGGGGCTTGACGCACAACTCATACGCCTCGGCCAGCTTCTGTTCATCGAGCAGATCCCGTCGATCGGCCAGTTTGAGATCGGAGAGGAAGGGTTCGACCACCCTCTCCCATTGGCTCTCCGGCATCCGCTGGCTGGTGAGAACCAGCCCCTGGTGTTGCAGCTGAGCCAGACGACGACAGTACGTCTCCGCCGGCAAACGATCCAGTTTGGAGGAGTTGACCTCGGGAAGGGTGGGCACGAGATTCCAGAGCTGATGATGGGCGACAAAGGACCAGGGAAGAAAGTGGTCCAGCGACATACGGTCCGCACTCAGCACGGAATCGGTGTAGATGCATCTCAGGTCAAGATGTTGGATCGCCAGCTTCCAGTACTCGATCTGCGGCCTGAGGGAGCCCCGCTCCTGTGGCGGGAAGAGTTTCGCTGAGATCGCCGGGACGGCCTGATTGCAACGCTGCATGTACTCCAACCAATGCCAGGCGGCCCATCCCTGAATCAACGCGAAGTGGACCCGAAGGTACTCCGTCCAGAGCGGATGGGGAAGGATCGCATCGTGCTGTTCGGAGAAGGAGTAGAGCGGAGCCTTCTGCCCCCTCTCTCCACTGGCGAGGCGAGCAATCGTGTCATTCACCTTGTAATCCGGAATCCCCCGCAGCTCCTCCTCAAAGAAGGGCCGTAGAAGTCGGAACGGGACAAATCGCATCAGGGAGTGGTCGAGGGGGTGCTCGGCGATCGTCGCGCGGAGGAGCTTCTTGTCGGGATCCTTGAACTTGAGAATCGGCTCGCCAATCTCCAGGCGCAGGGAGTCGAGCCTGGCGGTGATCTGATCCTGCCGGCCGAACGAGAGTCGGAAATAGGTGTGGGGGTACCAGCTGTTGGCCAGCATCTCGACGACCAGGTC
Organism: Acidobacteriota bacterium; assembly: GCA_040380245.1. Classification (GTDB taxonomy): domain Bacteria; phylum Acidobacteriota; class Blastocatellia; order RBC074; family RBC074; genus CAIOZW01. The sequence goes on from JBEIJP010000114.1 coordinate 5,193, forward strand.
TCGAAAGGGGATCGGATCTCCAGCCCGGAACTGATTGCGCTTGAGGATGTCGAGGAGGGAGAGGAAGAAGACAAACTTGTAGGAGTTCGTCGTCTCGTCGAAGAGGCGGGCAAGCGGGGCAACCTCCAGCTCCGCATTGAGCGGCAGGATCGTGGGAGGAACGGACCAGTTGTCGGTAACGATCTTCATGACTTGGCACTGCCGCAGGGCGGGGGGTCAGGGCGCTGTCAGCGGATCCGGGGTTGAACCCTGGCCATCTCCTTGGGCAATCGGGGCACGGGGCAGCGGAAATGGATCAGGGGCATAGTGGCTGGTTGGAGCCGGCTCTGCTCCACCCCCCACAAGTTCAACAGTATAATCCAAAAGGGCTCAAACACCGCCAGACTTGGGCGCTTCGGGGCATAAGAGGGGAGACGTCGGCTCATCGGGGCTGGCTGATCGCCGGGCTTGTGGGGAGGAAGAAGCACCCAATCCACTTCCCCCCTGCTCCTCGCGCGAACCTCTCTTAGTCAAGTCCGAGGACCATGCGGGCCGGAGGCCCGCGCACCCAGGGCTTCGTGCGAATCCACATTACTCTCGACCTGCATACAGGGGCGAGGCCCTTCCCACCCTAACGAATCACTTCGATCTCGACGCCGATTTGCAATTGAGCCCACGTTCTTTCGGCGGTGATCACCGTGTGACGGCGCGTCAGCCCCAGCGCCAGACAACACCGATCGCCCAGAGACAGCCCGAATCGCCTGGTCGCCGAACGAAGTGTTGCCGCGAGATGAGCCAGATCGGCATCGAAGCCGATCACTTCGACCCCCAACAGGTCGACACTCTCCCGCGCGGCCTCTTCGGGCATCCCTGCGTCGATCAGTTTGCTGAGGACTTCACAATAATTGACAGCGCTGATCACGGAGTCGGCGAGAATCGGCCCCACTCGATCCTCTCCCGGCTCCCGGTTGAGCAGCGCGAGCACGGCCGAAGCGTCGAGCACGTAGCTACTCACGCGCCGCCTCCGCGTGTCGCTCTGCGCTCAATTCGTCCACCAGAGAGCGGTTTCTTTTGACGTGTCGCTCGACCAGGGCCTGCGCACGCCTGACCGCTTCGGCGCGGGTCAGAATCCGCAGCTCGCCTTCTTCGAGACGAATGATCACTTCATCACCGGGTTCCATCCCCAGTGCCCGCCGATACTCAGCCGGAATCACGACCCGACCACCTTCAGCAATTTTTGTGCTCACACCACCCACGGCGATCCCTCCAGGTTCATTATGCCAGTGGTACAGGACATACCACATAAGACAGCTTCTGTCAGTTATTGAATTTTATGGCATGTACAATTTAAGTGTCAAAAAAGAATATATTGGTATGAGTCTGGCTCCAGCGTATAACTCAATGGAAGGCATGGGATCGACGACAGCGGACCTCGAAGGCCAGGGGCCGATGCAAGGGGAAGAGGAGCCACAGGCCCGGGGGGCCTTCCCCAGGGCAATCGCGCCATAGCCTCAATTCCGTAAAGCGGCTGGAAGCCGCTTCTACTTTGGGGTCGCTGCGCTCCTGATGCCCAAGGTCGTTGCACTCTGTTATAGTCAAGAGTACCTGTCGGCTCAACCCTTGCGTTCAAGGTAGAAAGCGGCAGGTTTCATGGTTCGATAAGGCACGAAGCCGCTATGGGTTTGAGGACAAGAAAAGACCTACTCCTCATTCTTTCTGTCCCCTTCTTTGCATCTTCGCGTCTTCGCGTCTTCGCGTGAGTCTCTTTTCTTTTTTCTCACGCTAAGGCGCGAAGCCGCTAAGGGTTTGAGGGCAAGAAAAGACCTACTCCCCATTCTCCCTGCCCCCCTCTTTGTGTCTTCGTGTGAGCCTCTTCCCTCCCCCTGGGCGCGATCCGGCCATTGCGATCGAGGGCGGGTCGTGCAGGGGCGGTTCGCGAACCACCCCCACAAACCTTATTGACAACCGTATCCGAGGAGACCCGATCAGGCGTTCTGCCAAGGTACAGCAGGAACGCCGCAACGGGTGGAATTGGGCAGACGCCCTCTATTCAAGAATATGCGGCGTTCCTTCAGAACGCCGGGGAATGCCGTTGACGGTACCCAGGGCGTTGCCCTGGGCTGGTATGCGGTGTCCCGTTGGGACACCCGAAGCCGATCCTCTTCTCCAGATCACAGGCACCCCAGCGCCTACCTCATGGAGTCGTGACAGGTCATTCAGGGCGCCTGTCCCTGACTTGGCAAAAGCCCTGCCCTGCGCCGACGCGGACCAAGAGAAAGGGGAGGGGCTGCGCGCTCCCTCCCCCTCATCCTCCAGTCATGGCCAGTCATGTCCAGTCATGGCCAGTCATGGCCAGTCATGGCCACTCGCGGCGATCCAGCTACCCG
>JBEIJP010000115.1:0-7535 GCA_040380245.1 Acidobacteriota bacterium
CGATGGCGCGGGCGGTCGATCGGTTCCGTCGCGAGCACCGGGTCTTCCCGGTGCTGGTGGCGATGGAGGCGCTCGATCAACGGGCGTGCGCGCAGATGTCCGAGATGCTGGGTCGGGTGCCGATCTTCTCCTCCGAGACATACGACATGTACCAGTTGGTGAGCATCCTGCGGGCAAGTCAGATGATGGTCTCGTCGCGGTTTCACGGGATCGTGACCTGCATGCCGGCGCTGGTCGCTTCGGCGGGTGTGACCATGGACGAGCGGATCCGCAACCTGATGAATGAACGGGGACAGGCGGACCTCCTGTTGACGGTGGACGATCCGGATCTGGAGGAGCGGCTGGGGGGAATTCTCCACCGACTGCTCACCGAGCGAGAGTCGATCGCCGACGGGATTGGACGAACCGTCGCCCGCAACCTGAAGATGATGGCCCGGATGGGGATCTACTTCGAAGCCCACGTCCAGCGGCGCTATCCCGAGTTTCCCATTCGACAGGGGCTGCAGCATTGGTCGGCCTACTTACCCCCGATGAACGACGGACTCCACAAACTGCTGGAGAAGTACGGCGAGGGCTAGGCCGCGGACCCGGAGAGGCAGGGATCAGGATGACAAGACACCGGACCAACTTCCTGGAGCGCATCTGGGAGCAGCTCGCGGCCAGCACAGACCGACCTGTGCTGCAAGAGATCCACGTTGGGGAGGGGCAGGAGCCCGTTGAAAAGAGAGCGACGACGGGAGGAGAGCTGCTGGCGCGGGTTGGATTGGCCCGTCGCTTTCTGCGAGAGACCGGGTTGCAGCCCGGAGAGCGGTGCGGCCTGCTGGCGGCCAACAGCCTGGATTGGGTGGCGCTCGACCTGGCGATGATGGCGGAGGGGATCGTCGTCGTTCCACTCTATGCCCGCCAGGCGCCAGCCGAGTTGGCCTACATGCTGCGCGATTGCGGGGCCTCCCTGGTCTGCTGTGGAACGTCAGCCCTGCGTGAGGGACTGGCGGCGCAATGGGTGGAGAGCCCGCCCCGGATGGCGGTCTTCGACGAGATCTTCGGAGGAAGCGCTCGCCCAGCGGGGGCGGAGAAGGCGCTGCCGCCGCTCGCCCGGGCGGATGAAGCGCTGGCGACGATCATCTACACCTCCGGGACTTCGGGAGAGCCGAAAGGCGTTACGCTGACGATCGGCAACGTCAGCCACATGGTGCCCTGCACACTCGGGCGACTCGATCAGCTGATGGAGGGGCGGACGAGCGCGGCGCAACCCGATCAGATCTTTCACTACCTCCCCTTCTGCTTCGCTGGATCCTGGATTCTCCTGCTGACGGCGCTCTCCCGTCCGAGCCTGCTCTCTCTCTCGATGGACCTCAACCGCCTGGCCGAGGAGCTGAAGGTCGCGGCGCCCAACTACTGCCTCAACGTTCCGACATTGCTGGAGCGCATCCGGACGGGAGTCGAAGGACAGATCGCCGGCAAACCTGCGCTGGTCCAGACCATCTACGGAAAGGGAAAGGCCGCCTGGATGCGGCGGCAGGAAGGGCGAGCGACGGCCAGCGACTGGTGGTGGGAAATGCTGGCGACGCGGCTTCTCTTCCGACCGATTCGGGGAAAGATCGGACCGGCCCTGGCGGCGCTGATCTGTGGATCGGCGCCGCTCTCGCGGGAGACCCAGCTCTTCTTTCTCATGCTCGGAATCCGGGTGCTGCAAGTCTATGGGCTGACGGAGACGACGGCGATCTGCACGATGGACGACCCGGACAATTTCCGACCGGGTCGGGTGGGACCGGCGATTCCCGGGATCGAGATGCGGCTCGGCGAAGGCGATGAGATCCTCGTGCGAGGCCCCAACATCTTCGCGGACTACTGGAACCGTCCAGAGCAGACTGCGGCCGTCTTCCAGGAGGGTTGGTTCCGCACTGGAGATCAGGGATCGGTCGATGAAGTGGGCAATTGGTCGATCATCGGACGGCTCAAGAATCTGCTGATTCTCAATTCCGGCCATAATGTGGCCCCGGAGCCGATCGAAGAGAAGATTCTCAACCGCCTGCCGACCGCGGCGCAGTGCATCGTCTTTGGCAATGATCGAAGCTTCCTGACGACCCTCGTCACGGGTCCGATTGGGAGGGATGAGATCGAGGCTGCTCTCGGGGAGGTCAATCGGGAACTCCCACATTACAAGCGGGTGCTCGGCTTTCACCACGAGGCAACTCCCCTGACGATCGAGAGCGGGCTCCTGACCGCCAACGGGAAGGTCAAGCGCGACGCGGTGGCGAGCGCCTTCGCCACGCAGATCGAGACACTCTACGCGACCCGACGCGTGGACTGATCGGATTCCGCCGATGGCGGGATTGCGCCGGCGAAGAAGGAGATGGAATGGTCATACTTGGACTGGTCTTTTTGCTCTTTCTCTTCTTTTTCAGCATCATGTTCCTCCTCGCGCTTGGGGCGCAAGGGATGAGAGAGACCCTCGAAGAGGAGCGGGAGGCGGATACACAGGAAGCGGAGGAGCGGGAGAGAGGCGTGTGAGGAGGCTGCTCCAACCAGGGCGGGAGGAGGAGAATGGCGAAGAACCGGAAGAGGAGAGCAAACGGGTGAAGGAGAGCTACCAGGCAACCACGCTCTCGTGGAGCCTCGATCAGGGGATCATTGACCTTCGACTGCATCGTGATCCGTGCAACGAGATCGGCTCGCAGACGATCGAGGATCTCGAGCGGTTCATGGAGGCGCACGAGCAGCTGCAGCGGAACGCGCACGCGCTGATCATTCGCAGCGAGCAGCGGGCGGGCTTCTGCGCGGGGGCAGACCTGCGCGAGCTCTACGCCGGGGCGAGCGCGATCGGATTCGCGAAGGCGGCCCCGCAGGTCCGCGGATTCCTGCGGCGCATTCACCAGGTGATGAATGGGCTGGACGCCTCGCCCCTGGTGACCATAGCCGCCGTGCATGGAGTCACCTTCGGGGGAGGATTTGAGTTGGCGTTGGTCTGCGACCTGATTATCGCCGAGAAGATGGCGCGGTTCTGTTTTCCAGAGTTGCGGTTGGGGCTGATTCCCGGGTTCGGGGGGATTCCGCGTCTCAAGCGGGATCTGGGCAACGCGGTCGTCCGGGATCTCCTCCTGACCGGTCGAAGCATCAACGCGACGCGAGCACACACACTGGGGCTGGTCAGTCAACTGGCCGGGGAGGGAGAGGCCCATCGCGTCGCCCGCTTGACGGCCGCGCAATTGGGAAAGTTTGATCCGACGACCCGGCGAACCGCCAAACGGTTCGTCAAACCAATCCCCTACGCCGAGCTGGAGGAAGAGATCGAGACCTTCTGTGACCTCTTTACCCGGCCAGCGGTCGAGGAGGGGCTTCGTCGGTTTGTCGAAAGTACGGATGCGCAACCATATCTTCCCTGACAGGGGAGAGCAGGGATTCATCCCTTTTCCGCTGTTGGAGGAGGTTTGCCGAGTCGGCCACGCCGACAGCGCCCCCGACCGGGCGCCAAAGGGACTGCTGATAGGAGCCAGAGATTTCATGAGCCAACCAAGAAGAGCCAAGATTACCGCGCTGGGGAGGTACGTCCCTCCCCGGGTGGTGAGCAACGCGGAGATCTCCCAAATGGTGGAGACCAGCCACGAATGGATCGTGGAGCGATCAGGGATTCACGAACGGCGATGGGTCGAGCGGGGAGTCGGTAGCTCCGATCTGGCGGTCAAAGCCATCGAACAGCTGCTGGCATCACGCGGGATCAGCGCGGACGAGATCGAGTTGATCATCGTCGCGACAGTGACTCCGGATATGATGTTTCCCTCGACAGCCTGCCTGGTGCAACACAAGATTGGCGCCCATCACGCCTGGGGATTCGACATTCTCGCCGCCTGCTCGTCGTTTCTCTACGCCTTGACGACGGGAGCGCAGTTCATCGAGTCAGGTCGCCACCGCAAGGTGCTGGTCGTCGGGGCGGATGTCATGAGTTCGATCATCAACCCGGAGGATCGGACAACCCTCGTCCTCTTTGGGGATGGGGCCGGCGCGGTGCTTCTTGAACCGACGGAGGAGGGTGAGGAGGAGGTCGGGATCCTCGACTTCCATCACGAGATCGATGGAAGCGGCGGGGTTCACCTCTACATGCCCGCCGGCGGCAGTTTGCGCCCCGCTTCGCATGAAACTGTCGACCAGAAGATGCACTATGTCCACCAGAGCGGACAGCAGGTCTTCAAGTTCGCGGTCCGGAAGATGGAGGAGTTGAGCACAGGCATGCTGACCCGCCATGGGCTGCGTGGCGAGGACCTCGGCTGCTTCATTGCGCATCAGGCCAACCTGCGGATCATCGACTCGACCGCCGGAAAGATTGGTCTGCCCCCCGAGAAGGTGATCAAGAACATCCACAAGTACGGCAACACCACCGCGGCGACGATCCCCCTGGCGATCGGGGACGCAATCGAGGAGGGCAAGCTCAGGAAAGGGGACCTGGTCCTCTTTACAGCGGTGGGGGCCGGCTTCACGTCCGGCACGGTCCTGGCGCGATGGGCCTTCTGATCTTCCAGATATCGAACAGCCCTCCGGTCTCTCGTATCCAGTGCTCCGGAGGGTGGAGAGAGAGGAAAGGAGCAGCGGATGCGTACGCTCGAACAGACAGTCGATGAAATCCTGACACTGGCCGCGACCCATTTCCGGGTCGATCGAACCACTCTTTCCGCAAACGACGACTTCTTCAAAAAACTCGGGATCAACAGCCTGCAGGCTCTCGACCTGCTCACCCGGCTGGAGAACCACTTTCAGGTGGAGCTGCCCGATTACGAGGTACAAGGGGTCAGTGATTTCCAGACCCTCGCCGAACGGATCCAGAGCCGGCTCTGAGACGGTTGGAAGAGGAGGGAGAGAGAACGATGGCTCAACAACCGCCTGTCGCCCACGTCGGGATGATCGATCTGTCGCGGCACGAATCTCTGGGATCGGCCCTGGCTGAGGCCTGTGATCGGTTCACGGGCGAGACCTGCCTCATCGAGGCGGATCGGGAACGGGAGAACCATCGGCTGACCTACGGCCAATTTCGGGAAGCGACGCGGAGCCTGGCAGGCTTTCTCGCCGAGGAAGGGATTGGGGCCGGAGGTCGGGCGGCCATCGTCATGACCAACCAGTCGAAGTGGTTGATCGCGGCGGCGGCGATCTTTCACCGAGGCGGCGTACTGGTGCCGATCGACTACAAGTTGAACGCCGATGAGCAGGTGGCGATCCTCGCGCACAGCCGGGCAGAGGTTCTGGTCACCGAGTACCCTTTCTGGCGGGCGATGACGCAGTCGGCCGCCTATCGGGCGCAACGGGAGGCCGGAACGCTCGCCTTGCGGCGCGTGGTCATCACCGAGACTCCTCGTGAAGGGGATCTGTCGGGCGCGATCCCCTGGGAGTCCGCGCTCGCCGAGGGGCAACAGGGGGCGGAGGAGCGACGCACGCTGGTGAGACGGCAACGCTCGGACTGGGCCTGTATCGTCTACTCTTCCGGGACGGGGGGGCAGCCCAAGGGCTGCGTCATGACCCACGACAACTACCTGGAGCAGTGCCTTTCGCTGACTTCGCTCTATGCCTTCTGGCCCGGGGTGCGCTACCTGAGCATACTGCCGACCAACCACGCGATCGATTTCATGGTGGGCTTCATCGGGCCATTCGTCTGCGGCGCGACGGTGGTTCACCTCCGCACGCTGCGACCGGAGTACGTCCGGGAGGCCTTCTCCCGATTCAAGATCACCTACGTCGCGCTCGTTCCCCTGATCCTGCGCAATCTGCAGATTGGACTGGAGAAGCGGTTTGCCGAGCTGCCGCCGGCCAAGCGGGCCATCTTTGGACTGCTGCGCGGACTCAATCGACGCTTGACGCAGCAGCGGCCCAACCTCGAGCTGAGCCGGCGGCTCCTGCGCCAGGTCCACGAAGCCTTTGGCGGTGAGCTGCGGGCGATCTTCACCGGCGGGGCCTTCTCCGATCCCGCGATGCTCCAGTTCTTCTACGACCTTGGCATTCAGGTCGGGAATGGGTACGGGTTGACCGAGGCGGGGACCGCGCTGACGCTCAACGACTTTGCCCCGTTTCGGGCGGACACCGTCGGGCGTCCACTACCCGGGGTTGAGCTGCGCATCGATCGTCCCGATTCGGAAGGGATCGGACAGGTTGTCGTCCGCGGCCGGACGGTGATGTCCCACTACCTCGACAATCCCGAACTGACCGCTGAGACGATCGTCGACGGCTGGCTGCAGACAGGGGACCTCGGTCGAATCGACGCGATGGGCCACCTGCAGCTCTTTGGCCGGATGAAGAACATGATCGTCACCGAAGAGGGCAAGAACGTCTACCCAGAAGACATCGAGAGCGCCTTCGAGGGGCTTCCTGTCAAAGAGTACTGCGTCTTTGCCGCCAACTACATCTGGCCGGAACGCTCGATGATGGGAGAGAGGCTGGTGATCGTTCTTCATCCCGAAGAGGGGCACTCCCTGACACCGGCGTTGACGGCGGAGGTGGCCCAGCGCAACCGTCGACTGCTCAATTTCAAGCGGGTAAGCGGATGGATCAGCTGGGAGGAGGACTTCCCACGCACCGCCTCGATGAAGATCAAGCGCGGCGTCCTGGCGGAGCAGATCCGCGCGCGACTCGAACGAGAGGAGGCGATCCACCCTCTCGACTGAACGGGAAAGAGGGGGGGAAGCTCAGGACGTCATGAACGAGACCTATTTGGCGATCGTCAATCCAGCGGCGGGGTTCGGCAAGTGTGGGAAGCTGCTGGGTCCCGCGCTCGACCGTCTGCGCCAGGCGGGGATTCGCTTCGAGGTGGCCATGACCGAGCGCGCGGGGCACGCGACGATCCTCGCCCGGGACGCTTACCGTGCTGGGGTACGCCGTTTCATCGCGGTGGGCGGCGATGGCACCGGCTTCGAGATAGTCAACGGGCTCTTCCCGGACGCGGAGGGAGCGGAAGATCCGCCCTGGCTGGGCTTTCTGCCCCTGGGCACGGGAAATTCGTTTCTGCGGGACTTCACGGATCGGGGCGCCGAGGACGCGATGCAGGCGCTCATCGAAGCGCGGACACGCCCCTGCGATGTGATTCGGCTGCACCACACCGCCGGAACCATCCACTACATCAACATTCTCAGTTTTGGGTTTGTCGCCGATGTTTGTACGCTGGCCAATCGGCGGTTCAAGCCGTTGGGAGCCGCTGGCTATGGGTTGGCGGTTGTCCTCTGTCTGGCCAACTTCCAGAAGCAGGTGATCCCGCTGCGACTGGATGGGGTCTGGGAAGAGAACCCGCCCGCGACTGCCCTCCTGATCTTCAACAACAGCAAGTTCACGGGTGGGCATATGATGCTGGCCCCGCAGGCGGAGATCGGGGATGGGCAGATCGAGATCGTCCGCTGGTCGGCGGATCGTTTCGATTTTATTCGCCATTTCCCGCAGTGCTACGACGGGTCGCACGTCCGCCATCCGTTGGTCTGGCAAGGCCGCGCGGCGCGCATCGAGATCGACCTCCCGGCTCCAACCGACATTATGATCGACGGTGAGGTGATGACGGTGCAGTGCCA
>JBEIJP010000116.1:0-7482 GCA_040380245.1 Acidobacteriota bacterium
ACGAGCACTCGCACGAGCACTCCCACGGTCACTCGCACGATCACTCGCACGAGCACTCGCACGGTCACTCCCACGGTCACTCCCACGAGCACTCGCACGGTCACTCCCACGGTCACTCGCACGATCACTCGCACGAGCACTCGCACGGTCACTCCCACGAGCACTCTCACGAGCACTCTCACGAGCACTCTCACGAGCACTCGCACGAGCACTCGCACCAGGAGGGGGGGCATCGGGGGCTGAGCGAGATCAAGGAGATGATCGCCCGATCGGCGCTCTCCGCGACGGTCAAAGCGCGGGCGACCGGGATCTTTGAGCGGATTGGCCGGGCCGAGTCGAAGATCCACAACGTCCCGATCGAGACGATCCACTTCCACGAGGTGGGGGCGATCGACTCGATTGTCGACATCGTCGGGGCGTGCTGGGCGGTCGAGGCGATGGGGATCGAGCGGATCATCGCCTCGCCGGTCCACGTTGGGAGCGGTACCTTCGTCTGCGCGCACGGCAGGTATCCAGTCCCGGGCCCGGCGACCGCCGAGCTGCTGCTGGGAATTCCGTCCTACAGCAGCGGGGAGATCCCTGGAGAGCTGACGACGCCGACCGGGGCGGTCCTGCTGGCTTCTCTGGCGGATGGCTTCGGGCCCTTGCCAGCGATGAGGATCGAGCGGGTTGGCTATGGGGCAGGGACGCGTACCTACGAGAAATTCCCGAACGTGCTGCGGGCACTGCTCGGAGAACCATTCGTGGAGACAGAGCCTTCCCCTGAGTCGATCACGGTCATCGAGGCGACGATTGACGATATGTCGGGCGAGGTCCACGGCTACGTCATGGAACGGCTTCTCGCGGCGGGCGCGCTCGACGTCTTCTTCACCCCCGTCCAGATGAAGAAGCACCGCCCCGGGATCCTGCTGACGCTGCTCTGCGCGCATCCGGATCGGGAGCGCTTGACGCGACTCCTTTTTGAAGAGACAACAACGATCGGAATTCGCTATCGGCAAGAGCAGCGGGAGGTCCTGACGCGCCGCACGGTGGTGGTCGAGACAGCCTTTGGACCGATCTCCGTCAAGGTGTCGACCGACACGTCGGGGCGAGAGCTGACCTGTCATCCGGAGTATGAGGACTGCCGGCTGGCGGCGGGGCGCCACTCCATTCCCCTGCGAGTGGTGCAGACGGCGGCCTTGCGGGCCTGGCAGTCGGACGCGGATCGAGACACAAAGGAATAGCGGCGGACATCCGCCAAGTCCCGGCGGGATCTTGCCCGAGATGAGCCCCGCTCGGTATGATGCAGGTTATATGAAGATACCGACCGCGGCAATTCTGGTGATTGGCGACGAGATCCTCAGCGGAAAGACGCGGGATCTCAACGCGCAGTTGCTGATCGGGGAGCTGCGGGAGCTGGGCGTCTCCCTCAAGCGGATCGTCATCATCCCGGACGATATCGAGGTCGTCGCCGCGAGCGCCCGCGAGTTGTCGGCGTCATTCGATCTGGTCTTCACCTCCGGGGGAGTCGGGCCGACTCACGACGACGTGACCATTCAGGGAATCGCGCGAGCCTTTGACGCGCCCATCGTCCGCCATCCAGACCTGGACAGCCTGATCCGTGGCTACTTCAAGGACGAGGTCGACGAATCCCATCTGCGGATGGCCGATCTGCCGGAGGGGACCTCGCTGGTCGGCGGGACGGGACTGAGCTGGCCGATTCCGGTCTACCGCAATGTCTACATCCTCCCTGGAGTGCCAGAGCATTTTCGGCGCAAGTTCGAGGCGATCCGGGAGCGTTTTCGTGTTGCCCCGTTTCACCTCCACGTCCTCTACACGCTCGAAGACGAGTTCGACCTGGCGAGCGGATTGACGGCGGTCGCCGAGGCCCACCCGGACGTCTCGATCGGATCCTACCCCAGCTTTTCGTCCTCTGACTATCGAGTCAAGCTGACGCTGGAGTCGAAAGACGCGCTCGCGCTGCGGCGGGCGGTCGAGGCGCTGATGGCCCTGCTCGATCCGGCCCGGTTTGTTCGAGAAGAGCTCCCCCTTGCCGCGGGCGCTGGCCCCTTCGGGGAGTGAGCAGAGACGGCGTGGCTGGTCGTCCACCTTGGGGTGGTCGGCGGGTCATGCTAGGATGTGCATTTCCGATTTTCCGGAGAAGCGCCGCAAAGGACCCTGGTGCGGGTCGAGAGACGAGACGGCGGAGAGGGCACGGACAGCAGAGACATGATACAGACGCTGCGAGGAACCAGAGACATTCTTCCCGAGGACATGCCGCTCTGGCACCGGGTCGAGGAGGTGGCGCGGGAGGCTTTTCGACGGTATGGGTTTCAGGAGATCCGGACCCCGATCATCGAGAAGACGGAGCTCTTCGCCCGTGGAGTCGGGGAAGCGACCGACATCGTCAACAAGGAGATGTACACCTTCGTCGACCGGGCTCGCGAGGACCGGGAAGGAGAGTCGATCACGCTCCGTCCGGAGAACACCGCCTCGGTCATGCGCGCCTACGTCCAGCACAAGCTGTTCGCGGACCGCTCGCCGGGAGAGCTGACCCGACTCTTCTACGCCGGCCCGATGTTCCGCCGGGAGCGTCCTCAGGCAGGTCGCTATCGACAGTTCTACCAGGTGGGCGCGGAAGTGCTCGGCGATACCGACGATCCCTTGATCGAGGCCGAGGTGATCGAGATGCTCGACTGGTTTCTTCGTGAGTTGGGAATCACGGAGACAACCCTCCTGATCAACTCTGTCGGTGACGCCGCGACGCGGGAAGAGTACCTCGCCCGACTTCGCACGGCGATCGAGCCCCATCTGGCCGCCTACTGTGAAGATTGCCATCATCGCTACGCGACCAACGCGCTGCGCGTCTTTGACTGCAAGAACGAGGCGTGTCGTCGTTGGATTGTGGGGCTGCCGACGATCACCGAGTCGCTCGACGAAGCAGCGCGAGCGCACTTCGACCGCTTCAAATCGCATCTCGACGCGCGTGGGCTGGCCTACACCGTCCAACCAGAGATGGTCCGGGGACTGGACTACTACACGCGCACCGCGTTCGAGATCATTGGCCACTCCGGCCTCGGCGCCCAGAACACGATCGTCGGGGGCGGCCGCTACGACGGGCTCTCCGAGACGCTCGGAGGCCCGCCTGTCAAGGGATTCGGGTTTGCCTTCGGCCTCGACCGGATGGTCATGGCTCTCCCCGAGGCGATCGCCGCCGAACTTCGCGCCAGGGAGGCACCAGATCTCTACGTCGTCTGTCTGGGCGAGGCGGCGCGCGAACGGGGCCAGCAGGTAGCTCGTACCCTGCGCGTCAACGGTCACGCCGTGATCCTCGATGGCGCCGACCGCAAAATGAAGAAGGCGATGGGACTGGCGGCAAAGTCGCGCGCGAGATATGCCCTGATCATCGGGGAGACCGAAGTGACGACGGGCAGCTATGGCTGGAAGAACCTGGCGACGGGAGAGCAGGAGTCGCTGACGATCGACGAGATCCTGACCCGGCTGCGAGCCTGAGCGCTTCCCCGGTCGCACCACGACGCTGACTTCTCCCCTGCGGCTCCCCTTACGGAACGGGCAGGGGCGATCAGATGACTCATCAACTGGCCAACCAACCGGCCAACCAAAGTGAATAGACACGTATGCTCGATCATCTCGGAACCACCAAACGCACCCACCACTGCGGCGAGCTTCGCCAGGAACATATTGGACAGCGGGTCACCCTCATGGGCTGGGTCAACAGCTATCGGGATCACGGTTCAGTCCTCTTCCTCCACCTGCGGGATCGGGAAGGGATCACCCAGATTGTCTTCGATGAACGGATTGAGCCCGGGCTGCTCGCCCGTGCGCAGGCTGTCCGAACAGAGTATGTCCTGGCGATCACCGGGCGGTGCATCGCGCGGGAAGAGAAGAACTTCAACCCGTTGATGGCGACCGGCGAGATCGAGATCATCGCCGAAGAGCTGAAGGTCCTCAACGACGCCCTGACGCCCCCGTTCGAGATCGACAACTGTCGAGCCGCCGAGGACCTTCGACTCAAGTACCGCTATCTCGACCTGCGGCGTCCGGAGATGCAGGCCAATTTCCGGCTGCGCCACCGCCTGGCGATGACCGCCCGACGGGTCCTCGATGAACAGGGCTTCTACGAGATCGAGACCCCGATTCTGACCAAATCAACGCCGGAGGGTGCGCGCGACTACCTCGTCCCGGCGCGAACGGCGCCCGGCAAGTTCTTCGCCCTGCCCCAATCTCCACAGCTCTTCAAACAGCTGCTGATGATCTCGGGCTACGACAAGTACTTTCAGATTGCGCGCTGTTTCCGCGATGAGGATCTGCGCGCCGATCGGCAGCCGGAGTTTACCCAGATCGACATCGAGCGCAGTTTTGTCCAGCCGGAGGAGATCTTCGCGACGATCGAGCCGCTCGTCTGTGAATTCTTCCGCGTCGCGGGCATGGAGCCGCCATCCACTCCCTTCGCCCGGCTCTCCTACCACGAAGCGATGAACCGCTACGGCATCGACAAGCCGGATCTGCGCTTCGAGCTGGAGATGATCGACCTCAGCACCCATTTCGCGGAGAGCGGCTTCCCGGTCTTCGCCGATGCCGTCCGCAAGGGGGGCGCGATCAAGGCGATCGTCGTTCCGGGAGCCGCCGCCTGGTCGCGCAAGCAGTACGACGAGATCATCGAGCACGCCAAGCGGTATGGCGCCGGAGGACTGGCCTACATTCAGGTGCTCGAACCAGAGAGCAAGTCGGCGCTCACCAAGTTCCTTGGCACGGACGGGATCGCCAAAGTGATCGCCGCCACCGGCGCGGCGGTTGGAGACGCGATCCTCATGGTCGGGGGCCGCTGGGATGTCGCCTGCACGGCGATGGGGCAGGTCCGCCTGGAGGTGGGCCGCCGCGAAAAGCTGATCCGCGAAGAGGAGAACCGGTTGCTCTGGGTCGTCGATTTTCCGATGTTCGAGTACCACGAAGAGGACAAGCGCTGGTACGCCATGCACCACCCCTTCACCTCCCCCATCGATGAGGACATCGAGAAGCTCCAGGGGGGAGACCTCGGATCGGTTCGCGCCAAGGCCTACGATCTCGTCTTCAACGGAAACGAGCTGGGTGGAGGATCGATCCGGATTCACCGGGCCGATGTCCAGGCGCAGATCTTCCAAGCCCTCGGTCTGACCCCCGAAGAGGCCCGGGAAAAGTTCGGCTTCTTCCTCGACGCGTTGAGTTATGGAACACCGCCCCACGGAGGAATCGCCCTGGGGCTCGATCGAATCGTCATGATCTTTGCGCGCGCCAAGTCGTTGCGCGATGTCATCGCCTTCCCGAAGGTGGCGAGCGGTTCCGACCTGATGACCGACAGCCCCAGTGGCGTGAGCCCGGCTCAACTGGCCGAACTGAAGATCAAGACGCTGACTTGATCCGTCTCCCCGGCAGAGGAGAAAGAGAGGGAAGGAATGGCGGTCAAAAAGATCCATGTCCTGCCCGATGTCCTGGCCAACAAGATTGCGGCGGGAGAGGTCGTCGAACGCCCCGCCTCGATCGTCAAGGAGCTGATCGAGAACGCCATCGACGCGGGAGCGCGACGCATCGAGGTCGCCATCGAGGGGGCAGGGCGGCAGCTGATCCGGATTACGGACGACGGAGAGGGGATGTCGCGGGAGGATGCCGTGCTCGCCTTCGAGCGCCACGCGACGAGCAAGCTTCGAGTCGCCGAGGATCTGGAAGCGATCACCACCCTTGGATTCCGTGGGGAGGCGCTTGGCTCGATCGCCTCGGTCGCCAAGGTCCGCTTACGCACCCAGACCGCCCAGGATCAGATCGGGACCGAGGTGGCCATCTCCGGGGGGCGAATCCTCTCCATCAAGGATATTGCAGTGGCGCACGGCGCCGAGTTCGAGATTCGAGACCTCTTCTTCAATGTGCCGGCCCGTCGCAAGTTTCTCAAAAGCGACTCGACCGAGAGCTTTCACATCGCCAACCTGGTGACCCACTACGCGCTCTCCCACCCCGCCCTGACATTCCGGCTGACCCATAATCAGCGCGAGAGCCTGCTGGTGACCCCGGCGGAGGATCTGCGGGCCCGTGCCTACCAGCTCTTTGGAGAGGAGCGGGTCGGGGATCTGATCGAGGTCTGGCTTGAACGGGGGGAGATGCGGGTGCGTGGCTTTGTCTCCTCGCCGTCGATCCCCAGGACCAACCGGGAGAGCCAGTACTTCTTCATCAATGGGCGCTATGTTCGGGACCGGGTGATGGGCCGGGCGCTCGGAGAGGCCTACCGGGCGATGATGCCCGCGGGCTCCTACCCGACGGCGATGCTCTTCCTGGAAGTCCCTCCGCGCGAGGTCGACGTCAACGTCCACCCAGCCAAGACCGAAGTGCGCTTCGTCCGGAGCCAGGTGGTGCACGATCTGGTGCGCGACGCGGTGCTGCAGGCCATTCGAGAGACCAAAGCCGCTGTCACTCCCTTTGGCAAGGAGACGCCCACCTTGTCGGCCTCCACCCCGGCGCCAGTCCCGCGGAGGCCGCTCGATCTGACCTTCCCTACCCTGGGCACGGAGAGAACAGACTTTTCGGGCGCTTCGGGCTCTTCGGACTCTGCGGAAGCCCGTCTCCCCTTGCCAAAGCCCCCCGAGCAGCTGCGCATCGGGTTGAGAGGAGGAGAGAGGCCGGAGTCGTTCCTCTATCAATTGCCCCAGATGGATGAGGCGGAGCCCGACGACGCCTCGGCGCTGGATCAGAACGGGGACCGCCTCATCACCGCCGAGACGGTCGCTTCTCCCCTGCCCTCCTTGCCGAGCCGGGCCAGAATGGGCTGTCTGGGGTCTCACACCTCCGAGTCGACGGGCTCTCCACTGCGGGCGGCACAGAATCTGACGCTGGTGGCGGAGGAGATCCGTCCCCTGGGTCAGCTGCACCAGAGCTTCATCATCGCGGCGGACCGGTCGGGTCTGCTGCTGATCGATCAACACGTCGCCCACGAACGAATTCTCTTCGAGGAGCATTGGGCCGCGCTGCGGCGTCGGCAGATCACCGTACAGCGGCTGCTCCTGCCGGAGGCCATCGACCTGAGTCCAGCCCAGGCCGTGGCGATCGAGGAGCTGCTGCCCCTCCTGGAGGAGAATGGATTCGAAATAGGCCGCCTTTCGGGCAGAACCCTCGCCATCCAGGCCGTTCCCGCAATCCTCACGACCCAGTCAGCGCGGGCGCTGCTGCTCGAACTGCTCGACACGATCGGGGAGGAGCGTCGAAACCTCTCTCTCGATGGGCTGCACGCCGAGATCGCCGCCTCACTCGCCTGTCGCGCCGCTGTCAAGATCCACATGCCTCTTGCCCCGGAGAAGATGCGCTGGATGATCGACCAGCTCCTCGAGATGGAGAACCCTGCCACCTGTCCCCACGGCCGTCCGATCATCCTGCGCCTGACCGCCCGTGACATCGAGAAGGCCTTCCAGCGCTGAAGTGGAACCGGCGCCGGGTCCGCGGAAATGGCCTCCGGTCTCCTCG
>JBEIJP010000117.1:0-7462 GCA_040380245.1 Acidobacteriota bacterium
CGAACGCTACGCCCCGGGCATCACCCACCGCACTCCGCTTGAGAGCTGGTCGATGGGCAAGAGCCTGACGGCCACCCTCATGGGAGTGCTCATCCGCGCGGGCGTCTATGATCTCTGGCAACCCGCCCCGATCCCGGAATGGCAGTCACCGGACGATCCCCGTCGCCGAATCCGCATTGCCGATATCCTCCGGATGTCGAGCGGCCTGCGCATCCGCGCCCCGCAGGATCCAGATTACGACGCTTCCGGACCCTATCCCGATCACCTCTACCTCTACACCGGGACCGTCAACAGCTTTCACTACGCCGCCACCCGCCCTCTGCAGTGGCCGCCCAATACCGTCGGCCGTTACCGCAACACCGATCCCGTCCTGATCAACTACCTCAACCGTCTCGGGATCGAAAAGCTCAGGCAGGACTACCATTCTTTCCCGCAACGCGCGCTCTTCGATCGACTGGGGATTCGGACCATGGTCCTCGAGACGGATCCGTACGGGAACTTTCTCACCCAAGGCTATGAATATGCCTCGGCACGGGACTGGGCCCGCCTCGGCAATCTCTACCTGCAGGACGGCGTCTGGAACGGCGAGCGGATTCTTCCCGAGGGGTTCGTCCGCTTTGCCAGCACCCTGGCCCCCACCTGGCAGGCCGATGGCCGTCCCATCTATGGTGGCTTCTTCTGGCTCAACGGCAACGGGGAGTTCCCACTCCCCAAAGAGGCCTACTTCATGGCCGGCGCAGGCGGGCAGTACACCTTCATCGTCCCCTCCCACGACCTCGTCGTTGTTCGTCTCGGCCACTTCAAGGGCAGTGCCCCAGGAGAGGCTGCGCTCAAACGTGCCCTTTCCCTTCTTCTCGAAGCGGTCCCTGGCCGCTAGGGTTTTCAGGAGGAGGGATGCCCACATTCACGCACCCTCCCCTCTCTTCTCTCTTCTCCGGCACCGACGCTTCCCCCGACAACAACGGAGGAGCGGCTCGCGCAGAGGTTCTGAGTCAGCGGATTTTGCGGGAAAGGTCAGTCCCCGCTCCGTCCTGTCTCTGGCTCGATCGGGTAGAGATGACCGAGGGGGGAACGAACCGTCCAGGAAGGGACAAGGAGCGCCGCGAGGCGGCACGCCGCGCGCGATGCAGGGTGAGCCAGACTGCGGAGACAGACAGGGCGGTACCTCCCAGGCTGAGCCCAATGACGACGACCTCCCAGGTAAGACTGGCTTGATAGAGATAGGGGAGGTCCAGGCTGTGCAGCCCGTTGTAGAGCCAGCGCTCGATTCGGCTCAACCGATCCTCTTTCTGCGCAATGACACCGAGATAGGGATCCAGATAGAGCCAGGTCTGTCGCGGATCCTCGTATTTGACGCGCAGGACAGGCAGACGTCGCCCTCTCGCCCGGTGATAGTAGAAGGCGTCATATCGATCGAGCCAGACGGCCTCCCGAATCCGGGTGCCGGGCATGGCCTCCCGGGCGACCTCGACCATCTCCTCTCGGGAGAACTGCTGGAGCCGCTGCTCGCTGCCATCCGCCGCAATCAACAGATGCGGGAGCGGAGATTCTGCGGCCAGAAAGGCGGCATTGTCAGTGTTTGACCACTGCCCGGCCACCAATCGCGAGGGGGGACGATAGGCCAGATAGTAGGGCCGACCACGAAACTGGACCACTTCGATCTCCCGTGGAGGGAAATCGATCGCGAATGCCTCGATCGCGGCGGCCGGTGCCAGGGCAACCCCAGCCAGGTCGAGAGGACCCCCACTGGCTGCCCGTCTCTGGGACGTGGTCGGGCTGTTCCCGGGAGACCAGCGTCCTGGGTTCATCGAGAAGAGCCCGCTGAGAATCCAGGTGAAGGTGATCAGGCCGAAGAAGAGGCCAAGGTAGTGATGCCAGCGCATCAGCCCAGTGTAGGGGGAACTCTGCTCACGGCCTCTGATCCGGTATCGATTTCGCGTCCGATAGCGCCAGAGTCCAACCACAATGCCACTGAGGCACATCAGGCAGCCGATCGCGGAGCCGTAGATAATGACGCCGCGCCAGAGTTCGACCCGCTGTCGCAACGGAGTGAAGTAGAGCCAGTGGATCACCGCACCCATCCACCCCCAGAAGCGCCCTTCTCGAGTCGTCTTCAGGACGACCTCACCCGTCACTTGGGAGACGTAAAGGACCGTTCCAGCACGATCCTCGAGCGTGACCTTGTGGAGGGGCTTGAACTGGCGCAGGGCGCTGCTGAGCGTCCATTGATCCGCAATCGTCACCAGATCCAGATAGTACGGACCAGTGCCCTCCCCTGGAAAGTGACTCCTGATCACTTCGAGCGCGAAAGGCGCCGTGACCGGTGGCACAACCTCTCCTGTGTCAGCAGCGACCATCACCCAGCCTCTCGCCTCTGTCAGGAAGCGATAGACGGGTCGCTGCCCCAACATTCCCAAACGAACCTTCTCCGGGGCCTCGGGGAGTCCCACCTTTTGCCAGGCCTGGTGTGGCGACCAACTCGCCCGCGTAAAATCAAGCGGCGGCAACCGCTGCAGTCGCTCTTCCGCCGAGAGCCGCGGCATCCGCTTGTAGACCATGACGATCCCGGAGATAAACCAGAGCGTAAAGAGCAGGCAGAAGGCAAGACCGAGGTAGCGGTGGGTATAGATGAGACATGTCTTCCATTTTTTCATACATTTCATCGGTGGCAAAAATCTCGATCCTGGAATCAATCAACCTCCTCCTGCCAAGTGGAACGACCCCACCGGTAGAGGATCATCTCCCTGAGGGGACGATTATTCTTGAGATGTTCATAGACGATCCGCCTGGCGCCTCTCCCCCCGACGTGGCGGTACCAGACGCCATCAGGCTCGACAATGACGATCGGTCCATCGTCACACCGCCCATTGCACATCGTGCGGGTGGTATGGATCCGATCGTGCAGGCCGAGGGCCCGGATCTCCTCCCGAATTGTCTGAATCACTGCGGCAGCGCCGTTCTCGGTGCAGCTCGACCCGTTGCAGAGGAAGAGGTGCCGCTCACACTTCGTCAAATCCTTGATTGCCATCGGAGGCCTTTCTCGGTAACTGACCACCCGTCGACCGACCCGTCTTGACCACTCTCTCCCCCGGCCGGAGGTAGGCAGGGCTCCCCTCACCATCGCTCAAGTGGCGGAGCTTCCGCCGCCGTTTTTTGATGAACGACCCTTCCGGGATGATCAATGGATAGAACTGAAGGGTGAGTATCGAGACCCTGTAGGCGGTGTGCCGCACCGTGAGGAGAGCGCGGATCCTCGCCATTGGATCGAGCCCCCGAGGAGGCCCGGCGGCGGGCGCTCCTCGATGGTGGGACCAGCGGTTAGAAAGAAAGATTTGGGAGGCGATGATGAAGGCGTCTCCGTCAAGTGTGGCGAACGAGACGCGTCTCCCGCCGCCCCCCGGGTCCACAAAGAGTCCTCTTGTCTCTGATCGTTCAACGGAACTTGTGCAGGACTGGATTCGGGTCGGTCCTCGTTCCTACTTCGACCGGATTCGCAGTGTGACGAGATAGTTGAGCGGCCGACCCGGATAGAGTTGCGTCCGGTAGATCCCCCCCACGAAGTAGCGTTCCTTGTTGAGAGCATTGAAGAGATTGAAGTTCAACTCCCAGCGCTCCCTCCGATAGAAGGTGGTCAAATCCCAGGTCGCGTAGCCTCCCAACCGGACGTCATTCTCATTGCTGGTAAAGACACTGCTCAGATACCTGCCGCCCAGGCCACCGCCAAAACCGTTCTTCCACTGATAGGTGGCCCAGACATTGCCGACGTGGCGCGGGACAAAATTGACCGTCTTCCCGGTGTAGACAAAATTGGTACTGGGAGAGATGTAGTCGGTGAAGCTCGTCTTCGTGTAGCCGTAGTTGGCGACGAGCTGCAGGTTTCGCAGTCGATCAAGGGGTTGACCGGTCAGATCGAACTCAAACCCGCGGGAACGTTGCGCGGCGGCCTGATCGAATTGTGGGCCGGTTCCCTGCGATTGTCCGGTGACCGGATCGACAATCGGGACATTCCGCACGAAGATGGCCAGGTTGCGCCTCTCGATATCGTATCCGGCCATCGTCAGATTGACACGCCCCTGCAGGAGATCGAAGCGTTGCCCGATCTCGAACTGTCTCCCTTCCTCTGGTTTGAGGGTGATCTGATTGAACGGCACCACGTTGACCGGCGTGAATGAGGTTGCCAATGAGCCGTAGACGGACCACCACTCTGTGGCCTGGAAGACAAGACCTGCTCGATAGGTCGGGGCGTTCCTCTCCCGCTCGACCCGTGCTCCCGGCTGTCTGACCCCATCCCGAACCGGGTCATTCCGGCTCCAGCGACGATAGAGGTCGAGCCGCCCTCCAATCATCGCCTTGAGGCGCTTCGTCAGACTCACTTGATCCTGAAAATAGAAGGCGTTGAACGTGTTGGCGAAGGAGTCGACGCGAGAGAGTGGAAATGAGCGATTGACGTGCGTCTCGACCGGGTTGAAGAGGTCGATCGGTGTCGCCCGTGTCGAAGCGGCGGCGCTCCGATGGGTGAAATTGAAGAACCGCTGGTACTCCCACCCTCCAACTACCTGGTGCCCTACTCCTGTTCCAAAATTCCAGTTTGCCTCCAGCTGATTAAAGACCGGACGCCGATGGTGGTCAAAATAGAGAAAATCCCGATTGACCAGCGTTGGGTTGACGCGCGGATTGACACTGAGCGTCTCGGCGCTGAAATACTCGTCGTTGAAGAAGCGGTACGAGAAGGTGTTGCGGAGTTGAAGGTTCTCCCCAATGATGCGGTTATAGTAGATTCTCGTATTGTAGTCCTCGGAAAGGGCAAAATCCTGCGTAGTGTTAAAGCGCCGATCCAAGGGAATATTGGGGACAAAGCCATCCACCACTGGAATTCCGGCATCGGTGGCGAATCGATCACGATTGACGGTCAGGTGAAGATTGAGCTGATCGCGCGGACTGATCAACCAGAGCAGCGATGGCGTCACATTGAAACGTCGCCCTGCGTTACCCCGCCAGCCATCCGCGTCCTCGAATCCAACATCGAGACGCCCGAGCAACTTCTCTCCAATGAGGCCTCCCGTGATCCCTCCGGCAACCCGCCGGGTGCCAAAACTCCCCCCCGCGACACTCAGATCCCAGGCGGTGTCCCGCTGAGGCCGTTTCCGAACAAGGTTGATCGCTCCCCCGATCGCCCCTCCCCCGTAGAGCACTGAGGCTGGGCCCTTGAG
Organism: Acidobacteriota bacterium; assembly: GCA_040380245.1. Classification (GTDB taxonomy): domain Bacteria; phylum Acidobacteriota; class Blastocatellia; order RBC074; family RBC074; genus CAIOZW01. The sequence goes on from JBEIJP010000117.1 coordinate 5,211, forward strand.
CACCTCGATCGATTCGATACTGTTGAGCTGGGTGTTCATCCGATTTCCTTCATTGCGCACTCCATCGACCAGCTGCACCGCGTCCGCAAAGCCACGTACCCGGTAGTACTCATAGACTCCATACCCCACATAGGAGTTGACACTGCTGACATTGCGCAAGGCGGTCACCAGGTCGTTCTGCCCCTGGGATTGGAGCAGATCGCCGCCGATCGTATTGAGGGGAGATGGGAAGGTCTCGGAGGGGAACGTCGAGCTTGGCCGCCGTCAGCCCCCCGGCGTCGGCGACGATATCGATCACTTCGCCAACTGTTGCCGGCTCCATGGTCAAATCGAGCGTCAGTGGCTGCTCTCCAACCTCGATCACGCGATCGATCGGCTGGAACCCTTCTTTTGTCGCTTGCAATCGATAGCGACCAGGGGGAAGGCGAAGGCGATACTCCCCCATCGCGTCACTGCTGGCGCGCTCGCGGCGCCGCGTCGCGAAGTCAGTCAGCAGAATTGTGGCCTGGGGCACGATTCCCTGATTTTGATCGGCAACGCGACCTCGAATCTCTCCGCCACTCTGTGCCAGCGGCGCGTCGGCCAGGAACAAGGTCAGTAGAACCAAGAGCAGAACTCGGCGTAAGGACACTCGCATCTCCACCTCCATCACACCCTGGTCAGGGCATGCTCACTTCCCTTCTCGACTCTCCGATGACACAACGTTGCCGCTTGTCCCGGAGAACCCGGTACCACCAGAGAGAGTCTCCCTGGAGCGATGATCGAAGAGGGAATAGTGGCGGAATCGGACTTTTCTGTTCTACGGATAATTAACGAATGGCTGCTCTTGAATCACGGCTAGAACATCGAGGGTTCTGAATGGAACAGGCGCGGTTCGACTCCCCATCGCCAACCAAAAAAAGCCGCGGAATCCAGGAGATTCGTTTGATGTGGGGCCAAACACCCAAAATACGCGCCTTGACACCTGCCCTTGAGAAGGGCCCCGTCGACCTGCTCCAGAAGAGGAAGGCATCTTCTCCAACGGCAGGCCGTGCGATTCGGTCCGGTTCAATCCGAAACGCACAGCGTCGACGATGGGGTAAACGGCTCACACGGCGGTCGCGTGCGTCTGGGAAAGAGGAGCAAGGATGGCGCCAGATCTTCCGCGCGCTGGCGCAAGCTTCCGCTCGCTTGAACAATCCCCCCACCACGGCAGGCAGGGTGGTGGGCAGGGTGGTGGGGAGATCTGCGAGAACATCAGCCACGATCCATCATTGCTGGCGATCCTGGGAGGGGCCGCCCGGTTGGTTTATTCGAACACCCGCCACCGCTTCATCGACGCTGTCCCGAAGAGATTCGGGGTCTGCGGGTACTGCTGGGAGGGAAGCAGCTTGCGGATCTCCCGAAACCATCCGGCATACGTCGCCTTCTCGGGGAGCGCTTCGAGGGCACGCAGGGCGACGTAGGTGAAGGCGCCGTTGGGACGGCCCCGGAAGTAGGCGTCAAAGCTATACTCCGCTTCCTGACAGCCAGCCATGAGAAGAGCGGCATAACGGCCGGGAGCGCTGGCGGCGCGATGGCGAGTCGCCACGCCAAGGGGAGCGACGGCGCGGCGCGAGAGGTAGACGGAGGGGGGCAGAAACCGCACCCGGCGCGTCGGCGAGAAACGGGCAGTGGTCGTCGGAGGAGTGAGGATCGGGGCGAATCGCGCGACCGTCCCCGAATGGCAGGAATCGGAGAGCATCAGCAGACGGACGCCCTTCGCCTTGGCTTCGTAGAGGTCGAAGAGTTCATCAGCAGGCAATTGGTGCGCCTGCGAGATTGGATCAAGTTGAGAAATTCTGGGGAGGCAAAGCGGTGGGTGACGATCGATTCCAGAGGGCTTGAGACAGGACTGCCCCAGATGCGTTATGAAAGTGACCAAGGCTCAATTGAACCGACCTCCCCTCGCGACGTCGCCAGGGGAGGCCAGGGGGGATCAGGGATGTCTCGCCTCCGGGACGGGACGCGCGGGATCACGAAGAGGACGACCGACCGTCGCCCGCCTCCAGAAGAGGAAGAGGAGCAGTCCTGAGCCGGAGAGGATCGCCTGGAGGGTGACGAAGAGCATCATGGTCACGTCGCGGACCGTTCGACCTGCCCAGTTGAGAAAATTCCATTTGTGGAGGTAGTTGAAGGTGTAGCTCTCGAGTCGCTTCCAGTTGCCCAGGGTCAGCCAAAGCTGTCCTCCAACCGGCTCGAGGAAGTAGCGTGTCTGGTTGGCGTCCTGATAC
>JBEIJP010000118.1:0-7462 GCA_040380245.1 Acidobacteriota bacterium
ATGCCACCGGGGAGTGGATCCTGATCGACTATGGCACCTTTGTAGTTCACCTCTTCACGCGCGAGGCACGGCGATTCTACGACCTGGAGCGACTCTGGCGGGAGGCGGAGCGCGTCGATTGAGCGCTCCTCGCCGGGAAAAGATCAGGAGGAGAGCCGTGCCATTTGGTTTGCAAATCTGGTCCAGGTCATTGCAATATGCGTCTTCATTTCGTTTGGGTTGGAAAGACGAAGGATCGCCGCTGCGCGGCGTTGATTGAGGACTACCTGGGTCGGCTTCGTCGTTTCCTGACCGTCGAGGTCAGCGAAGTTCGGGATGTGGGAAGTGCGGGGGACGTCGACACCTCAGAATTGATCGCCAGAGAGGGGGAACGACTTCTGGCGGCCATCAGCAAGGAGGAGACAGTCCTTCTGCTCGACGAACGGGGAGAGTCCCTCTCGACCTCGGAATTGGCAGCCCTGCTGGCCCGGCATCAGGTCGAGGGAACCAAGCGGCTGGCCATCATTATCGGGGGATTCGCCGGCGTCGATGCCCGGGTCCGACAACGGGCTGACCGGTGTCTCGCACTCTCGCGATTCACCCTGACACACGAACTGGCACGTGTGCTGATTACCGAGCAACTCTACCGAGCGGTCAGCCTGCTCGCGGGGTTTCCTTACCACAAACCCTGAGCCTCCCTGATTCTGAGGAGAGGGGTTTCCTGAGCTGTGACTCCGGCGATTCGCAGCCGCCACCAGAGAAGATGGCAGAGCAAGATCTTTTTTGAGAAAGGGAGGAGCGAGCATGGACAAGAAGAAGCTGAAGATGTACCACGACCGGTTGATTGCGGAGCGGGATGCCCTACTGGGCGTTGTCGAGCGGAACGAAGACTATGGTCGGGAAGCGGATATCGATGCCACGCAGGATCCGGCGGACAAAGCGGCCAATTCGTACACCAAGGAGCTCCTTTTCACGCAGTCGACCAACGATCGGCTCATTCTGACGCAGATCGACGAGGCGCTCGAACGAATCGAGAATGACGAGTTCGGAATCTGCCTCAACTGCCAGCAGGAGATTGGCGCCAAACGGCTGGAGGCGCTTCCGTGGGTCCGCTACTGCATCAACTGTCAGGACCTGCTCGAGAAGGGACTGCTCAACCAGGAAGACTGAACGCGGTCAGGCCCGTGAGCAACCGGGACTTACCGCCCGCCCAGGCCCGCGCCTGGCAAGCCAAAAACGAGGAGTCAATCTTCGTCTTAGGCCCTCTGTGACCATCACCACCCCGACAAGGCGGCTTGCCTGTGCCGTTGAGCGCTCCCCCGGCGCTCCGTTTATCCAGCCTGATCTGCTCAGCGGGCTTGTCTGTCAAGGCCATCGTCACTCGCAGGAACAGTGGGATGACGAGGGGAAAGATCACCTCCCTCGCTTGCCTCGCCGGGTGCGAGCTGGGCTTTTGGGCTCGACTGGATACCCGGCCGCTTCCCAGGCATCGATCCCACCAATCAAAGCCTTGACGTTGAGAAATCCGTGTTGAGAGAGTGTCGACGCCATACTGGCGCTGGTCGCTTCGTCCGGTCAGGCACAGTAGATGATGATCTGCCTGTCGCGGGGAAGCTTGTCGAGGCTCGACTCGAGGCGATCGGCCGGGAGATGAAGGGCCCCGGGAAGACGGACCTGGCTGCCAAGGTAGGCGTTGCCAGACCGAGCGTCGAGAATCAGGATGGGCTCACGGCGGTCCAGTTTCTCTTTGAGTTCTTTGACGGTGAGGCGATCCTCGGACTGTCCGGCAACAGGCTGGAATGAACCGAACAAGCCAAGGCAGACCAGAAGCAGGAAGAGGAGAGAACCCCTCTGACCTGGCGAGTGAGCTGGATGCATGGGACCGACTCCTTTCAGAATGGATCAGTTGAGCGTGAACCGGTCGAGGCGCCGCAGGTGACCAGACGCGGAGCGTGATTACCGTTCGACCCGCGCGCTGGCCCCCTTCATGACACGTTCGACCTCGGAGAGAGTCACCATCGAAGTGTCGCCTGGCGTCGTCATCGCCAGCGCACCGTGGGCCGCGCCATACTCGACCGCGCGTTGGGGCCCCTGATCGGTGAGGAGACCATAGATCAGCCCAGAGGCAAAGGAATCGCCCCCGCCGACTCGGTCGAAGATCTCCAGCCCCTCGCGATTGGGGGCGTGATAGAGTTGTTCAGCTTGATAGAGGATCGCCGACCAGTCATTCCGGGAGGCCGTCCAGGCGTGTCGGAGGGTGGTCGCGACCAGCTGGATGTTGGGATAGGCGGCGACGACCTGCTCGATCATCCGCTGAAAATGCCCGACCTCAAGGTGGGTATGATCCTCGGTCAACCCGTCGACAGAGAAGCCCAGCGCGGCGGTGAAGTCCTCTTCGTTGCCGAGCATGACGTCGACGAGAGGGGCGAGTCGCCGGTTGACCTCCTGGGCTTTTGGCTTTCCGCCAATCGATCGCCAGAGGGAGTCCCGGTAGTTAAGATCGTAAGAGATGATCGTTCCGTGGCGACGCGCCGCTTCCATCGCTTCGAGGGCCACATCCGGAGTTGTCTCGGAGAGAGCGGCAAAGATTCCGCCGCAGTGAAACCAGCGGACGCCATCCCGCCCAAAGAGGCTCTCCCAGTCGATCTGGCCAGTCCGCAACTGTGAGGCAGCAGTCTGCCCACGATCAGAACAGCCAAGGGCGGCGCGGACACCAAAGCCACGCTCGGTAAAGTTGAGCCCATTGCGGACAGTTCGGCCCACTCCATCGTAGGGCATCCATTGAATGTAGCCGGGATCGACGCCTCCCTGGAGGATCAGATCCTCGACCAGTCGACCAACGGGGTTATCCGCCAGGGCGGTGACCACCGCGGTCCGCAGTCCAAAGCACCGCCGGAGACCGCGGGCGACATTGTACTCGCCGCCGCCTTCCCAGACCTGAAAGTGGCGAGTCGTGTGAACTCTCCCCTCGCCCGGATCGAGTCGCAGCATCACCTCCCCAAGGGAGACCGCGTCCCAGCGACAGGACGCCTTCGGTTTGATGGTCAATGCACCCATCGTGTCCACCTCGACCTTCCGCTCCCCGGGTGAGGAACGACTAAAGGAATGATCCCCTCAATTTTTTGCTTCTCGGGCTTTCCGCACCAGCGAGACAGCCTCGCGGGCGTGGGTTTCGATGTGGGAAAACTGGGCGGCTTCGAGCCACTCCGGTTTAACCATCCAGCTGCCGCCACATGCGACAACCTGGGAGAGGGCCAGGTAGTCAGAGAGGTTCCGGGTATCGATCCCACCGGTCGGGAGGAACCGTACCTGACGGTACGGAGCGCAGAGCGCCCGAAGCGTCTGGACTCCCCCCATCGCCTCGGCGGGGAAAAACTTGAGGAGATCGACGCCGAGGGCCAGTGCGGCTTCGATCTCCGTCGGCGTACAGACCCCGGGAAAGACGGGGACGCGGCGATCCAGACAGGCCTCCACCAGGCGTGGATTGGTCCCGGGAGAGACGATGAAGCGGGCGCCGGCATCGAGTGCCGCATCGAGTTGATCGAGGTTGAGTACAGTCCCCGCGCCGAGAAGAACTTCGGGCACGTGTTGTCGGATCTGCGCAATCGCGGCGGCGGCAGCCGTAGTGCGAAAGGTGATCTCCGCGCACGGGAGACCACCCGCGGCCAGGGATTCGGCCAGCGGGACCGCCTGTTCCGGCCGCGACAGACTGACTACCGGAATGACACCGTACCCGGACAACCTCTCTGCCACCTCATCTTTCCACTCAGCCGTCTCCATCTCTGCTCCTCATCTCCATTTTTTGACCAACGGTTGGTGAACCAGCTACCAGCGAATCCGGACGGTAAAGGTCCCGCGATTGTCCCGAAAATAGTCATCATTGATTCCGAGAAAGAGACGACCAAACTCACCGGCTTCGGTGGCGGGCGTGCCGCGCGCCCCGATAAAGACGAGGTTGGAGTCGCGTCCGTTACGGTATCGAATCTTGGCGATAAGGGCGCCGGGTCCTTCGTCGGGCATCGGAAAGACCGAGGAGGGGTTGCCGACGCCAGGATTTCCTTCAGGACCACTCGACACCCGACTGGAAATCTCGATCGTTCCTTCGGCAACGATCTCGAACTGCATCGAAGGTTCGACGTCGATGCCGGTGTCGGTCCAGGGTTGATTGGCCTGGACCGTAACGACCTTCTCCTGCTGGCGGCCCGGGCGAGTCGCCGTCGCCCGAGTGGAACGGGCCACGTCGATGGTCACGCGAAAGGCCCCGGTGGCGTTGCGTGTCTCCCAATGATTGACCGTCAGGTAGAGAGGGCCATCGACGGTGGCTTCGAACTCTCGGGATGCGCCGATGAGAATCGGTGTCGCATTGGGGTCTTGCCCGAGGATCGCCAGGAGGGCGCCATCATTCTCCTCGGGAAGGGGCGCGTCGGGATCGCGTCGGCCGCGGAGCCCGTCGGGTCCGGTACGCGTTCTCCCTTCGAGCAGCACCGCCCCGGTCGCGGCAATCCGTAGGCGATCCCCCTGCGCGACGACCAGATCCGTCTTGAACCATTGATCCTCGAGACGCACATCGACGGGGGGGAGTCGCTCCCAACGAGGCTCGGCGGTCGATGGTGGATTGGTCGACGGTGGCTCGACGCGGGATCGTCCCGACGAATCGATGGCCAGTCGGCTGACCTCCGTCGGGCGGAGGCGCAACACCTCTCCCGAGGAGAGCTCGAAGGCGAACTGGCCGTTCTCGTATCCCAGGAAGGTCCCGGTGTAAACCCGCCCATTGCGGAGGGTCAAGGTATCCGCCCATCCCGCTTCCACCAATCCCCCGACCAGCAGAAGAATCGTGAAGAGGTGAAGGCGACTCCAATGGATGGTTCTTCTTGTCTTCATGCGGCGGAGTATACCATGAAGCGCCGTCACAAGGGCTCCAGACAGTGACAGTGGTCTGCGGTGGACACCCGGAAGAAGAGGCAGGTTTGTCTTTCCAATGGAGAGCCCCTACACTGTCGATTTGTGAATTCACGAAAGAGTGTAGAGGAGGAAGAAGCCATCATATGAGTCCCAATCGGTACCTCCAGGGAAAACGGATCGCCCCCCGGGCGATCCACGGGCAGATGACCATCGCCGAGCTGGTGGAGACCAGCTTCCAGGCCTACAACTCGGCGCGATTGCGGGAGGGAGCGCAGCTCTTTGCCACACGAATGCTGGAGGATCGCGTGACAGTGGGGATGACGTTGACCGGTGCCCTTACCCCGGCCGGGCTGGGCATCTCGGCGATCATCCCCTTGATGGAGGCAGGTTTTGTCGATTGGATCATCTCGACCGGAGCCAATCTCTACCACGACGCCCACTTTGGCCTCGGACTGGCGATGCACCGGGGAGACCCGCAGATCAGCGACGTCACGCTGCGCGCGGAGGGGGTCGTCCGCATCTATGACATCTTCTTCGACTACGAGGTCCTCCTCTCGACCGACGCCTTCTTCCGGGAGATCATCCGCGCTGAGGAGTTTCAACGGGAGATGTCGACGGCGGAATTCCACTACCTTTGCGGGCGCTACATTGCTGAACGGGAGCGGGTGCTGGGGATTGAGAACCAGTCCTTATTGGCGGCGGCCTACCGTTGCGGAGTCCCCATCTACACGTCTTCCCCGGGGGATAGTTCGATCGGAATGAATGTCGCGGCAATGGAGCTGCAGGGGGGGAAGCTGCGGCTCAACCCTTCAGCCGATGTCAACGAGACGGCGGCCATCGTCCTTGGCGCCAAACGCGAAGGGGGCCAGTCGGCGATCTTCATCTGTGGAGGGGGGAGCCCCAAGAACTTCGCCCTCCAGACGGAGCCCCAAATCCAGGAGGTCCTCGGAATCGAAGAGAAAGGGCACGACTACTTTCTCCAGATCACCGACGCCCGCCCAGACACCGGCGGTCTGAGTGGCGCGACCCCATCCGAAGCGGTCAGCTGGGGCAAGATCGATCCGGATCAGTTGCCTGGAACCGTTGTCTGCTATGTCGACACAACCGTCGCCCTTCCACTCATCACCGCCTATGCCTTCGCCAAACGGCCGCCCCGCCCGCTCAAGCGACTCTACGACCGTCGGGACGACTTGATGACCCGCCTCCGGGAGGAGTACGCCCGATCAGAACGCAAATAACCCGCCTCGCCCTGGAGGCCACCTGGAGGTACTGATCACGTGGATCCAACGCCCGGGAGAGAGGCGCCCGATGAGGGCCAGCCGAATGCGAAAATAGACGCTGAAGACCGGATCGCCCTGCGCGATCTCCTGGTCTGGTTCGGTGGTTCCCTCCTCGGTGGGATGGGAGGATTTCAGTTCGGGGCCCTGCTCGAGGCCAACCTCATTCGACTGGCGGCCGGGGTGGTGGGCTGGCTGGGAGGAGGACTGCTCGCGATCCTTCTTGTGTCGCGCATCGGCCGGTCGGGTCGAGTGGGCTGGCTCGGGACGGGGCCCACGGTCCCCGTGCAAACCGCCAGCTGGATGGTCATCGGTTTTCTGGTTGGGTGCCTGCTGGGTGGATTGGCCGGATCGATCGTGCTTGACCAACTTGCCGGTCCGCGAGGAGTCCGCCCCTGGTCGGAGGGAATCGCCACCCTGATCGGGGGCTTACTGGGCTTTGTCCTGGGTGGCCTCCTTGGTCCACTGATCTCGCGACGTGGAGTCCAGCAAGAGAAGGGCGTTTCACCAGCTGACGATTCGCCGACGGATCCCTCCTCGACTTCTGGTTCGCGTTAGTCCTTGCCCGAGATCTCGGCAGGGGGAGATAGCTCCCGAATGACCCGGCAGGGATTGCCAGCGGCAAAGACATCGGGCGGGATGGAGCGGGTCACGACACTGCCGGCCCCGATCGTCGTCCGGGCGCCGATCTCGACGCCGGGCTGAAGGATCGCCCCGCCGCCGATCCAGGCTTGCGCCCCGATGCGAACCGGCGCTGTCCGGGTGACATAGGGCGCCCGGCCATCCTCCCCCCCGGTAACCCGCTCCGCCGCCAGCAATGGATGGGTCGCGGTGTAGATCTGAACAGCCGGCCCAATCAGCACGTGATCCCCAACCTCGATCCGGTTGTCATCGAGCAGCACACAGTTGTAGTTGATGAAGACCCCATCTCCCAGGTGAATGTTCTCTCCGTAATCGCAAAAGAAAGGGAGTTCAATCCAGACATTCCGACCAAGGCTGCCGAGTAACCGAGTGAGAAGGCGATTCTTGACCTCGAGGTCGTCGGCGTCAGGGGAGGCCAGGTCACGCAGCAGCTGACGGGCCAGTCGGTACCGAGCCAGCAGCGCCGGATCGCGGGAATCGTACGGCTCACCTGCCAGCATCCGCTCCCGCTCGGTGCGCGGACGTGCTGATTGGTCGGTCTCTTTTTCCATGATCTCTCCCGGCTCCTTCCCTATCCCACTGCCGGCTCATCCTACTGAAACCCGGACACGCCATCATGAATCCAGGTCCGCCGATCACAGCAACTCCCCTCTTCTCCCTCG
>JBEIJP010000119.1:0-7442 GCA_040380245.1 Acidobacteriota bacterium
CGGCGGACTCCTCCTCGTAGTCGAGCCCGGAACTGACGAAGTGGCCATTGTTGAGAATGACATCGCTCTGGTAGCGGATGCCCAGGCGCCGCTGGTGATTGCTGAAGAGACCGGAAAAGTCGTTGAAGGCGGTCCCGGGGTCGAGAGGCGTGGCCGGATTGCGCAGATCCTGCCCTGCGGGATCGAAGCTGAGCTGATGGTTGGCGGAGTAGACGTAACTGACGCTCTGCCGCCAGGCACTGGTCGTCTGGTTGTCGAAGCGGCTGCTGATGGCGATCCGGCGCCGCTCGATCCGCTCATCGGGATCGACGAAGAGGAAGCCGGTCGGTCCGGGGACGCCCGCTCCCGAGTTCTCATTGCGGATCGAGAGCCGGCCCTGGCTCTGGGCATTGAACTGATAGCCGAAATTTCCGCTGGCGATCCGGTTCTGGTAGTCGTCGTTGCGATCTCTCCCGTTCGTGCGCAAGTGGGTAAAGCCGAGCGAGTAGTCGAGCGCGCGGCGCAGACCCGAGAGCCGAGCCGCCTGGCGATTGAAACCGAAGCTGCCCCCTTCGGCGGTCAGCTCGAGGCTCGGGTGCGGAGTTGTGCCGCGATGGGTGAAGATCTGGAGGAGCCCCGTCATGGCGTCGGAACCGTAGAGCGCGCCCTGGGCGCCGCGGACCAGCTCGACTCGCGCCAGGTTGTCGGTCGTCAGGTCGGCGAGGTCGAAGGCCCCGCCCGCGTCGTTCGCCGGGATGCCATCGATCAGCACCTTGGTGTAGTCGGACTCTCCGCCCCGCACGAAGAGCGAGGTCACTCCGCCACGGCGTGCCGTCTGCATGACCGTGGCTCCAGGCGAAGAGCGAAGGACATCCAGAAGGCTCACCCGCTGTGTGCGCTGCAGATCTCCCGCGGTGGCGACGAAGCTGCGAGCCGCCGTTTCGCTGAGGCGGGACTCACTGCGCGTGGCTGAGATGATCAGTGCGTCCTCGATTGCCGCCACCGTCATGACGATGCCCCCTTGCACGACCCTTCCGGGCTCGATCTGCGCGGGCTGCACTCCGCCGGACTGGGTCAGCCCGTCCTTCTCCGCCGAGACGGTGTAGCCGCCCGCCGGCACATTGAGAAAGGCGAATTCTCCCCGCGCATTGGTCGATGTTTCACGGATCGCGATGCGGTTGGCCTGGAGCAGGACGACGCGGGCTCCGGGCACGACCGCTCCCTGTGAGTCGATGACAACTCCCACCAGGGAACCCGTCGGCATCGTCTGGGCGTGGATCCGAGATGGTGCTCCCGTCAAGAGGAACAACAAGACCAGGAGGGCGACGCAGGGTCGCGAGAAGGAACGGCAATGCTTCATGGACGATCTTCCTTCGAATAGGGACGTGAGCCGGATCGAGAGACCCAGCTGCTGCCATCAATGGATCTGGTGGGAGGACCTTGCCCTGCGCCACCGAGAGAGGTCATTGCGGGAGTGGGCCATCGGGCGAGCCCACGCCCTCGTTTCCCCGGACACCCGACCAGAAGATCCGGGGATGGCCACTCACTGGATGAGCATCGATCACCAGCGGGAGCGCGAAGAGATCGCTCAAGTCGCGTGCGGTCATCACCTTCCGGGGAGGCCCGTCGGCGATCAGGCGCCCCTCTTTGAGGAGCAGAACCCGGTCGGCGAACTCGGCGGCGAGGTTAAGGTCGTGGGTCACCAGCAGCGCCCCGAGGTCAAGCTCCCGCACCGTCTGCCGCACCCAGTTCAGCAGCGAGATCTGATGGGCGAGGTCGGCATTCGCGGTTGGTTCATCCAGCAGGAGAAACCGTGGCTTCTGCGCCAGTGCGCGCGCCAGCGTTACGCGTTGCCGTTCTCCCATCGAAAGCTCCATCACCGGGCGGTCGGCAAACGCCAGCGCATCGGTCTGTCGGAGCGCGTCTTGGGCGATCGCGACATCTTCGGGAGAGTCGAAACCAAAGGTCATCGCGTAGGGAAACCGCCCGGTCAGCACGTACTCGAGGGCGGTCATTGGGAACCGGATCTCGTTCTGCTGTGCCACGCGGGCGACTCTCTGCGCCAGCTCCCGCCGTGAAAGGGAGAGGATCGGACAGCCATCGATGCGAACCTCCCCCTGCTGCGGGACGAGCAGACCCGCGGCGAGCGAGAGCAGCGTCGATTTCCCAGCCCCGTTCGGACCCAGCAGCGCGACGATCTCACCGCTCTCGACGGTCAGCGAGACTCCCTCGATCCCGGCCTGCCCAGCGGCTGTCGGTGCGGGGTAGTGGTAGTGAATCTGGTCCAGTTCGAGTCGCATCTTCCTCGATCACATCCTTCTCACAATCGCGCGTAGACCCGGGGGCATCAGCCTGTTTCAGAGCCGGAGATGCCGGCTGCGCAGAAGCAGAAAGAGAAAGGTCGGTGCGCCGATCAGGGCCGTGATGGCCCCGGTCGGGAGTTCCCGCGGCGCAACGATCGTCCGCGCCAGCGCATCGGCGAGCAGCACCAGCAGCGCTCCGCCGAGCGCGCTCGCCGGGAGCACCAGCCGATTGTCCGATCCCGCGGCCAGACGGATCAGATGGGGAACGACCAGTCCGACATAGCCGATCGCTCCTCCCACACTGACCGCCGCCGCCGTCAGCAGGGAAGCGACGACGAAGACGATCCAGCGGACCCGTCTCGTTTCGACCCCGATGGCGAACGCCTCCTGTTCTCCGATCATCATCAGGTTGAGCGCCCGCGCCTGTGTCCACAGAATGCCGACCGAGACGATCGTCACTGCCAGGACCAGGGCGGCTCCCGGCGCGTTGCCGCTCGACAGATCCCCCAACAGCCAGAGGGTAATTCTGCGCCAGCGGAGTTGATCGGCAATCGCCGTCAAGAGGACGATCACCGAGGAGAGGAGCGTCGAGATGATGATCCCGGCCAGTACCAGATGGGCTGGATCCGCTTGCTGCCTGCCCAATCGGTAGACGACGCTCATCGAGACGAGGGCCCCGAGAAACCCAAAGAGCGGTTGCCCAAGGAAGAGGCCGGGCAGGAACATCAGCGCCAGGATCGACCCGAGCGCGGCTCCGCCGGAGATCCCCAACACGTAAGGATCGGCCAACGGGTTTCGCAGAAGCGCCTGAAACGCCCCGCCGGCCACCGCCAACGCCGCTCCGACGCCCAGGGCGAGCGCCACTCTCGGCAGCCGGATCTCGAAGAGGATCACTCGGCTCTCTTCCGACAGGGAGGAGGCGGCGCCGGTCAACCTCCCCCAGAGCGCATCGACGATCGGGGCGAGCCCGATCGGCTCACTCCCGATCAGCAGGCTGACCAGGGCCGCTCCGATGACCAGTCCACCGAGCGGCAACAGCACCCACCCGGCACGCCTTCGCGTCAGGTACGCGGATCTTTTTCGTCGAGCAACGGTCACGGGCTCTCCGGATGGATCGCTTGCGCGAACTGTTCCAACGCTTCGACGATGCGTGGGCCCGGACGGTTGGCCCAGTCAGGGTTGATCCGTGCCAGGCGGTTCGAGCGAACCGCCGGGGTCGTCGCGAGCAGTTGCCGGATCGTTGTCGCTTCCAGCTGGCCCTCCCCGTGAGAGGCCGGGAAGAGGATCACCTCGGGCGCCCGCGCCAGGACCGTCTCCAGGGAGAACTGCGGATAGCCCGCTTCTGTCGCCGTGATCGACTCGCCCCCTGCCATTCGAATCAGATCGTGGAGAAACGTGTCGCCCCCCACACTGATCAGTGGTTGGGTCTGCAGTACATAGAGAACACGGATCCGGGGCAGGCGGCTGACCCTCGTCTCCACCCGGTCGAGGCGGTCGCTCATCTCGCGCACCAACTCCGCCGCGGCCTCCTTTTGCCCTGTCGCCGCTCCCAGTTGACGGATACTCTCGAGAATCACGCGGACCGTTCGGGAATGAGAGACAAAGACGGGAATCGAGAGATCCGTCAACCGCCGCGTCAGCGATTCGAGCTGGCTGGCCGTCGAGACGATGACCAGGTCTGGACGCAGTCCAACGATGCGCTCGAGGTTGGGTGAAAGTGTATCACCAACCTTCTCCCGGGTGGTCGCTTCGGCCGGGTAGTCGCAGTAGCTCGTTACCCCGACGACCTTGTCCCCCGCTCCCAACGCGAAGAGCGTCTCGGTGACGTTCGGAGCCAGCGAGATGATCCGTTGCGGCGCGGCGAGAAGCGTCACCTCCCGCCCCAACCCGTCGACGATCGTCTGCGTCGGTGGCGCAGACCGGTCGACGCGTGGCCTCGGGCTATCGCATCCTGTGGTCAGGCAGGCGCTCAGGCAGACACTCAGGCAGACACTCAGGCAGACGAAGATCGACCGTCCTGGCGCCAGAAAGGATCTCTCGTTCCCCCGCGTCTGGGGGGACGAGCGTCTTCTCCGCGACACAGGTCGCCGATTCATCGCTGGTGGAAAAAGTTGCATCTTGAACGCCTTGGACTCAAGGTGGGGCGAGGCAGGGGAGTCCAGGCAAGAAGAAGGGGGCGGTTCCCGGGAAGCGGTCCTCGTTTCGACCTCGAAATTTGGAGCTCGCCGCAGAGGCCACAAAGAGAGGCCCCGCATTCAGGTACGCCGTTCAGGCAGACTCGCCGTCCTCTTTCATCCGAAGAGTCGTCGAATAGATGACAGGCAGGTCTCCTGACTTCGCCGGGATACTGGTTCGTCGCCGCCTTCTCACTTCTCTCCCATCAGGAGCGAAGCAATGGCTCTGGCGCATTCCCATTTGCTGCAGTAGCTGGCGTTACAGTGGCGGTGACCGCGCGGGATTTTCACCCGCTTCCCTATTCTCCCGCGACTCCGATGTCGCGGGCACCTCTCATCTGTGAGATGACCCGGCCGTCTCGTTGGGGCAGATCGAACCATTTCGCGGCCCTTTCAGAGACATTCCGGTCATCAAAACCATCGTGATAGTGGCAAAGAGCTTTTCCAAAGACAAACGCACGCTATCACGCCCCCCCAGCCAAGTCAATACAGCGATTGGGCGAGCAGGAATCGACCGTTCGAACAGTCTCCCCTGCCAAAGGATCTCCTCCCCCTCTCTTCCCCTGCTACGGATTCGGTGATACCTTCAGCAGCGATGACAGCGTGACGGTCTTTCCGGCGTCATTTCTGACAGGATCGGATTCAAGTGGCCGGGACAGGCTCGCCAGACACTGGGCGTTCTATCAAAGGTTGTAGACATGAGGGCAGAGCAGGGGAAGCGCTTGCTGTCGAGGATCGCCTCGCGGGAAGCACGGATTGGGGTGATCGGATTGGGGTATGTGGGATTGCCCCTCATCGTCGAGTTCGCGGAGAGCGGGTTTCAGACGACCGGTTTTGAGGTCGATCCACGCAAGGTGGAGGCGATCGCTCGCGGCGAGTCCTACATTCCAGATGTGCCGGGCGAGCGAGTGGCCAGGCTGGCTGCCGCTGGCCGTTTAATCGCGACCACCGATTTCGATTCCCTGGCGGAGCAGGACGTCGTCATCATCTGTGTTCCGACCCCCCTGCGGAAGACGAAGGATCCGGATGTCTCCTTCATCCTCGCGGCGGCGGAGAAGATTCAGGCCTCCCTTCGGCCCGGCCGGTTGATCGTCCTTGAGTCGACGACCTACCCGGGGACGACCGATGAGGTCCTGCGCCCGATCTTCGATCAGACGGGTCTGTCTCTCGACGAGGACTACTTTCTCGCCTTCTCTCCGGAACGGGTCGATCCGGGGAACCCCACCTACCAAACGCGCAACATTCCCAAGGTCGTCGGGGGCGTCACTCCGGACAGCACGGAGATCGCCACCGCCCTCTATGAGACCATCGTCGAGCACGTCCATCCAACCAGTTCCGCGCGGGTCGCCGAGACCTGCAAGCTGCTGGAGAACACCTTCCGGGCGGTCAATATCGCCATGGTCAACGAGCTGGCGCAACTCTGTCACGCCCTCAGGATCGACACCTGGGAGGTGATCACGGCAGCCTCGACCAAGCCCTTTGGCTTCATGCCGTTCTTTCCCGGACCCGGGATTGGGGGCCACTGCATTCCGCTCGATCCCCACTATCTTTCGTGGAAGGCACGAATGCACGGCTTCGAGGCCCGCTTCATCTCACTGGCGGAAGAGGTCAACTCACGTATGCCGAAGCACGTGGTCCACCTGGTGACCCTCGCGCTCAATCGGGATCGGAAGGCGGTCAACGGGGCGAAGATCCTCATTCTCGGGGTCGCCTACAAGCGCGATATCGATGATATGCGGGAGAGCCCGGCTCTCTCGATCATCGAGGAGCTCGACTCGCTCGGCGCCAGCGTGACCTACCACGACCCGTTCGTTCCGACACTCGACCTGGAAGGAGGTGGGCGTCACCTGGAGAGTGTTCCGCTCCACGACCCGATTCTGACGACCGCCGATTGTGTTGTCATCGTCACGGACCATCGCGGAATCGACTACTCGCGGGTCGCCCGATTGGCGCCGCTCATCGTCGATACACGCAACGTGACGCGCCACCTCGAGGTGACGGGCCTGGAAGAGAAAGTTGTTCGGCTCTGACGGACGGACAAGCCCGTCGAGCGAACTGCCGGCTGGGTGTGTGTGTACGGGAAAACTCTGGAGATTGGCCAGCCTCGACTGGCCTCAGGTCCTGGCGATCGGGTTAGCGGACGATGAGGACGCGGTGGGATCCCGGGGGGACACGAAAGCTGGCCGAAGCGCCGACAGAGGTGCTGCCGAGGATCGCCTGGTCGACGGTGACGGTCGTCTTTCTCCCCTCTTCGCCGGGAACGAGGACCTTCACCTCCTGGCCGGTCTCGATGAGAAAGCTGAGGGTCCGGTCCTGTCGCCGATATCCGTAGAGTCGGACGGGCCCTTCACATTCCAGCTCGATCTTGCCATCCCGGCGGATCAGGGTGCGAGTTGGACTGGCGAGCAGGTCGAGGCGGCTCTCGCGAAGGCCGACCGCATCGAGCCGCCGCTCTTCGGTGAGGGTGCGACTGCCGAGCGTCAGTCCCCCCAGGGGGTCTGGAAAGAGAAGCTCCTCGAAGGTGGGCCAGAGGCGCAGGGCGGGTAGTGGAGATGGGGCAGGCGTCATCGTTGACGAAGGTTCATCCGCAGAGAGAAAGCCGGCGAGTTCTGCCGCCGCCTGGTCTTCCCGATAGCGGCGGAGACCCTGGTAGACGAGATAGGATCCGACAGACCGGATGGGCTGGAGGTCGGCCGATCCGAGCAGCGGCGCGAGGTGCTTCATCATCCGCTTCGCGCGATCCGGTTCCGGGATGCCGGCGAGCATCGGGTAGAGGCAGGCGAGGGTCAGCCGCGCCGGTCTGCGTCCGTCCCAGTCCTGGTCGACGTAGAGCCCCTGCTCCTCGTCCCAGAGGCGGGTATTGATCAGCGTGCGGAGTCGCTGGTAGCGATCGAAGAGCCGCTCGGATTCGAGGGAGAGGCCCAATTCCCGCGCGAGGAGGGCGAGACACTCTGTGTCGAGCGCGTAGAGACTGTTGAGGCTGATC